>DASSJW010000215.1:0-4258 GCA_035690995.1 Xanthobacteraceae bacterium | reverse complement strand
CGTCCGATGCCGGTCTCGCCGACGAACATGTGATGCGCCTCCTCGGTGAGCATGAAGCGGCAGGTGCGCGAGAGCGGATCGAAGCCGGATTGCGCCAGGCTCTCAAGCTGCATCTTGCCGTCGCGATCGGTGAAGAAGGTGAACATGTGGAAGGAGAGCCAGTCCGGCGTCGCCTCGTTGAAGGCGCCGAGCATGCGCGGCTTGTCGGCGTCGCCGGAGCGCCGCTGCAGCAACTCCTCGGCCTCCTCGCGGCCGTCGCGGCCGAAATATTTCTGCAGGATGTAGACCATGGCCCAGAGATGCCGGCCTTCCTCGACATTGACCTGGAAGACGTTGCGCATGTCGTAGAGCGAGGGCGCGGTCTTGCCGAGATGGCGTTGCTGCTCGACCGAGGCCGGCTCGGTGTCGCCCTGGATGACGACGAGCCGGCGCAGCATGGCGCGGTACTCGCCCGGGACCTCCTGCCAGACGGCCTCGCCGAGATGCCGGCCGAACGGAATCTTGCGATCCGCCTCCTGGGGAGCAAGCAGAATGCCCCAACGATATTCCGGCATCCGCACATAATCGAACTTGGCCCAGCCCTTGGGATCGACCGAGACCGCGGTGCGCAGATAAACGAGCGCCTCCTGGAAGCCTTCCGGCCCCATGGTCTTCCACCAATCGATGTAACCGGGATGCCAGCCCTCCAACGCGCGCAGCACCTGCCGGTCCTCGGCGAGATTGACGTTGTTCGGGATCTTGGTCGAGTAATCGACGTTGACGATGTCACTCATGGCTGACTCCTTTATGCCTGCCGTGTCGGTCCAGCGCGTGTCCCGGCCGAGCGCGCGTCTTGCGCGCGAGAGCCGGGATCCAGGGGCGACACGACGGCTCCCAATGTTGCGCCTTCAGTCCAATATTGCACTTCGCGAGTCTCAAGCTGGGTCCCGGATCTCGTTTCGCTCGCGCAAGCGCGCTCGCTCCACTCGTCCGGGACACGGGGGCCGAAACCATCACACTCTCCGCGTGTCGAAGACCGGCTTCTGGCCGGTGCCGTAGCGCTTGAGCGCGCCCTCCTCGCCAACCGCATTGGGACGCTGGAAGATCCAGTTCTGCCAGGCGGTGAGGCGGGCGAAGATTTTCGATTCCATAGTCTCGGGGCCGCCGAAGCGCAGATTGGCTTCGAGCCCGGTAAGGCCGTCGGGCGAGAAGCTCGCGCGCTCCTCGAGGAACACGCGGATCTCGTCTTCCCAGTCGATATCATCGAGCGCGAAGGTGACGAGGCCGAGTTCCTGCGCCGCTTCGGCGTCGAGCATCTTGCCGATCTCAGCCTTCGCCTTGTCGACATCGGCGGGATCCGCGAGGAAGCGGCTGGCGAGCCGCGACAGTCCATTGCACATGGGAAAGGCGCCGAAATTGACCTCGGCGAGCGCCAGCGTCGCGGGCGGCTTGTTGTCGCCGGCGAGCTTTCCGATCAGCATGTAGGAGCGGTCGCTCGCGAACACGAGCTCGGCAAGAGTGCCGGCGAAACACGAACCGGGCTCGATGAGGGCGACCAGCGAGCGCGAAGTGAGATCGACGCGCTTGAGCGTGCGCTTCCACAATCCCCGGATCTCGCGCGCGAGCCAGTGGTCCTTGTTGGCGTCGAGAAACCGGTCATAGGCGAGCACCTGCGCGGGGTCGCCGGAGGATTTGAACAGAATCGCCGCGACGTCGAATTCATTGGCGCGGATGTCGAGAATGGCATCGTCGAGCTCGCGCGCGAGCTGGAGCGGCCAGAACGCGGCGCCCTGCCCCACCATGGCGTCCGCGGACGCCGGCGGCGGCGCATCCGGCCCGCGCAGCGTGATGGTCGCAAGCCGCGCGCGCGCCGACGAGCCCGGTTCAGGGCGAGTGTCATCAGCGCGTTTACGCGCGTCGTCCGACGCGCTGTGCGCGCGCGCCTTGGGATCGCCGCGCTGGCCGCTCGCTTCGCTCGCCAGCGCGGCGTCGCGCTTGAACGCGACCGAGACCAGGCCGTACTCGACGGCGTCTTTCGATCGCTCGCGCTTGAGCGGCGCGAGCACAATGCCTTTGGCATCGGCCGCGCGGGACGATCTGGCGGCGAAATCCTTGGCGCGCTGTGCCACCGTCTCTTCGAGCTTGGAGCCGGGGACCACTTCGTCGACCAGCCGCCATTCCACGGCGCGCCTGCCCTTGATGCCCTCTTCGGTGGTGCAGAACACGTCGGCATGGTCGCGGCGCACCTTGCGCTTGTCGGTGACGCGGGTGAGCCCGCCGGTGCCGGGCAGCACGGCGAGCAGCGGCAATTCCGGCAGCGAAACCGCCGAGGAGCCGTCGTCGATCAGCATGATGTGGTCGGCGGCAAGCGCGAGCTCGTAGCCGCCGCCAGCCGCGGTGCCGTTGATCACGCAGATGGTCGAGAGGCCGGAGGCCTCGCTCGCATCCTCGAGGCCGTTGCGGGTTTCGTTGGTGAACTTGCAGAAATTGACCTTGTGGGCGTGGGTCGCGCCGGCGAGCATGCGGATATTGGCACCGGCGCAGAACACCCGCGGTTTAGCCGAGCGCAGCAGGATGACCTTCACCTGGGGATGCTCGAAGCGCAGCCGCTCGATGGCGTCGGCCAGCTCGATATCGACGCCGAGGTCGTAGGAATTGAGCTTGAGCTCGTAGCCCTCGAACAACGTGCCCTTTTCATCGACGTCCATCAGCAAGGTCGCGACGTCGCCGTCGACCTTCAGCTTCCAATGGCGATATTTCGAGGGATCGGTCTGAAAATCGATCCGGCTCTGGCCGTTGCTCAATTTGCGCTCTGCGTCAGCCATGGGTTTCCTCAACCGTCATTCAGCCACTGTTTGCGATGCCGGCTGCTTAGAGTGACCGAACCCGGGCAGTCCCGGCGTCGGTGTGGGCGAAGTCGCCCTCGTGGTGATCGCGCAGCAGCCGGTTTGCGAAGTCGGCGATCGCGCGCAGCGTCGCCTCCGGCGCCTCGCGGTACGGCGCGTGCCGGGTGTCGGGCAACAGCGCGACCTCGACCGGGCAATAGCATTCCTGCTGCGCCATCTCGATTTGCGCCAGGGTGCCATACTGGTCGTTCTCACCCTGCACGATCAGGATCGGCACGCGAATATGGGCGAGCTCATCGCTGAGCTCCCAGTTGCGGAAGTCGGGATCGAGCCAGGGGCCGGACCAGTTGTAGAAGGCGTTGTCGGGGTCGGCATGCATGCGCGCAAGCTTGGCCCGCAGCGGTCCGGTCTCGAATGCGGTCTTCGCACGCGCGATCTCGGCGATGCCCATGTCCTCGGTGAAGAAGTGCGGCGCCATCAATGCGAGCCCGCGCACGCGGTGGTCCTGCACGCTGCCGGCATAGATCGCGGCAATCGACGCGCCGTCGCTGTGACCCACGAGGAGCCCGCGCCGGAAGCCCATGGCGTCGAGCACGTGCGGCAGCACCTCGCGCGCCTCGTCGTGCATGAACGAGACCGGACGCGGCAGCTGCGACGGCGACGACTGGCCGTAGCCGGCGCGCGAATAGGCGAAAACTCCGGCCCCGGTGGCGGCGGCAAGCTCGGGCGCGAAACTGCCCCAGATGGCGGCGCAGCCGAGTCCCTCGTGCAGCAGCACGATGGTCGGCGCCGCGTCCGGCGGCGGGCCGATCATGCGGTATTCGAGCCGCGTCTGCCCGAGCTGGAGGAAGCCTTGATCGGCGAGCTTGGTCATAATTGTCGTTGCTTCACGTCATCATGCGGTAAGCCGTCGCGCCTGGGCTTGGCCCGGGCATCCATCGAGAGAACCCGTTTGCCCGAAGATGGATGCATTGCCGGGTCAAGCGCGCCGATGACGAGCGCGAGTTTCGCGGAACTCTCCTCGACCGTGTCGCCCGAGGTATCGAGCTCGGCCTGCGCGCGCGCATAGTCGGCGCGGCGCGCGTCCAGGATGGCGACGAGGTCGGCCATGGCCTCGCGGTTCTGCGCCATGGGGCGAAAGTCGCCCTGCTCCATCACGCGGCGCATGTGCTCGTCGGGGTGCGCCTTGATCCAGACCGTGTGGGTGCGGCGCAAAAGCAGCGCGTAGGTGTCGGCATTCGAGACGATGCCGCCGGCGGTCGCGATCACCGCCGCATCGTGCTCGTCGATGACGCGTTCGAGGCACGCGCGCTCGTAACGGCGGAAGGTTGCCAGTCCCGCCATCTCGATCAGATCCGGAATGCGCGCGCCGTAATCCTGCTCGACCAGGCGGTCGAGCTCGATGAAGGGGCAAGCGAGCTCCTCGGCAAGAC
>DASSJW010000214.1:0-3406 GCA_035690995.1 Xanthobacteraceae bacterium | reverse complement strand
TGTTCACGGGGCACATGGACACCTCGTATTCCGGCGACGAGGAGCATTTGGCAGGCGACGGGTTCAAACCCAAGGCCGTCTCGCGCGACGGCTGGGTCTGGGGACTCGGCGCCAGCAACATGAAAAGCGGATTGGCGTCGGCGCTGATCGCGATCGAGGCCATCGTCAAGGCCGGCATCAAGCTGGACGGCGACGTGTCGTTCGGCGGCGTGGTGGGCGAGATCGAAAAGACCGCCGTCGAGGAATTCCAGGGCATCGCCTATTCCGGCTACGGCATCGGCACCCGTCATCTCGTGACTCACGGCGTCACCGCTGATTTTGCCCTGCTCGCCGAACCGACGGGCATGCGCATCTCGATCGCCAACATGGGCTGCATCTGGCTGCGCATCACGGTCGGCGGCACGGTCGCGCACTCGGCGCTCGCCAACAAGCCGAACGTGGTCAACGCCATCGCCGTCATGCATGATCTACAGAACGACATCGCGCGATGGGCACGCGACTACGAGGCCGCGCACGTCTACATGGGCGAGCATCCCAATGTCACGATCGCGGCGATCCGCGGTGGCGATCCGTGGCGCCTGTCGCGCAACCCTTATGCCTGCAGCCTCTATCTCGATATCCGCACGGTGCCCGGCCAAAGCGTCGACAGCGTCAAGCGCGACCTGCGGCGGGTTCTGCGCGCCTTCGCGGACCGCACCGGTACAGCGGAGCCCGCCGTGCATGTCTATGTCAGCGATCCCCCGGTCGCGTTGGACGAAGCTCTGCCGATCATTCAAGCGCTCGGGTCGGCGCAGGCGGCCGTGACCGGCGAAAAGCCGGCAGCTATCATCCGCCGCCCTGGCGCCGATGCCGTGCATCTCACCGCCTATGGCGTACCGTGCGTTGCATTCGGACCCGGGGGCAGAATGCACCCCGACGCGGGCGGCGCCTCCATGCATGCCGTCGGCGAACATGTGCTGATCGAGGATTGCGTCGCTGCTGCCCGGATCTATCTCGCCATGGCACTCGACCTCTGCAGCCGCAAAGCGGCATGATGCATCCTTGGCACGCAACGTGCTTTACGCGAGCTATCATAAGCTGCGCTCGACCTCGTGAGGGATCCATGATGACACACGCAGTGCGCTGCCGCGCCCCGCTCGGGTTGTTTTCCTTGACGCTTCTCGCGGTCGTGCTGGCGGCACCATCGGCGCAGGCTCAGACCTATCCCAACCGTCCCGTCACCTTCGTGGTGCCGTTCGCACCCGGCGGCCTGTCCGACGTCCCAGCGCGCCTGCTGGCGGCGGAAATGCAGGATCGGATCGGCCAGCCCATCGTGGTCGAGAACAAGCCCGGCGCGTCGGGCGTGACCGGGGCGACCTCGGTGTGGCGGGCGGAGCCGGACGGCTACACCCTGCTGGTCAATGCGCTCGCTGACGTGCAGAACCTGCACTATATCCCGGTGCCATATAATGCGGTGACGGACTTCGCGCTGATCGGCCAGATCACCGAAGGGCCGCCGCTGATCCTCATCGTCAATGCCGGTTTGCCGTACAAGTCGGTTGCGGAATTGGTGGCAGATGCCAAGGCCAACCCGAACAAGGTGAGTTTCGGAACCTCGGGCCCCGCGACTTCGCCGGTCATCGCCGTCACCCAGCTCAACGCGCTTGCCGGCACCAAGATCGTGGATGTCCCCTATCGGGGCTCCGGCCAGGCCGCCGTCGCGGTGGTGACGGGCGAGATCCAAGGCGCCTTCGTGTTCTATTCCAACGCCAAGCCGCTGTCGGACGACGGCAAGGTGCGCGCCCTCGCGGTCGCCAGCTCGCAGCGGCTTGCGAGCTGGCCGGACATCCCGACCATGGGCGAGCTTGGCTTTCCCGGTTTCGATCATCGCGGCTTCGTCGGTCTCGCGGCACCGGGCAAGACGCCGGCGCCGATCATCGCCTTCCTCAACAAGCATCTCAACGACACGATCAATTCCGACTCGTTCCGCGGACGGATGGAGCCGCTCGGCATGACCATTCCGGTCGACAACACGCCGGAGAAGTTCGCGGCCTACATGCGCCGGGAAATGGCGCGCCAGGCCGAGCTCGCGAAACTCTCGGGACATTCGCCGATGGAGCCGAAACGCTGAGCGGCTGTGCAGTGGCTACGGAAGCGAACCGCCCGGTTCGCCACTATCGCCACTCGCTCATCGCCATTCGCGCGTCTCCCCGCCCAAATCAAAAAGCAGCAAGGAGAGAAACGATGGCAAAGATCAACAGGATCAATCCCGAAGGCATCTCGAAGCCGTTCTCGAACTATTCGCACGTGGTGACGGCCGAGGGGGCGCAGAAACTCGTATTCTGTGCCGGCCAGGTGGCGGCGGACGTCGACGGCAAGGTGCTGCCACCAGACGATTTCGATGCCCAGGCCAAGATGGTGATGGCGAACCTCACCAAGGCGCTCGCAGCCGGCGGGGCCAAGCTGTCGGACGTGACCAAGATCACGATCTACCTCTGCAACCCGCACGATGTGCCGAAGGCGCGCGGCATCTTGCAGACTTATTTCGCGGGCCACCCGCCCGGCAGCACGCTCTGCATCCTGCGCGGGCTTGCCAATCCGAATTTTCTGCTGGAGATCGAGGCGATTGCCGCGGTGTGACCAGTTCGTCGGCGGGGCCGTCGCACGGCGGCTGCCCGTCTCTTTCCGACCCGTCAATTTCACATTATCGCCCCACAACCTCCTTTTGTTGGTCGAAAGTTACCGTCAGAAAATCAGCACTGGGGTACAGGTGGGGAGTTCGGGGATGTATCTCTTGGCCGTTTTCCGAGCCATTACGACCGTCTTGATGAACCGCCGCTATCGGCCGGAGCTGCACTATATGCGCGGCCCGGGGCCGAAGTGGTTCGAGCGCCACGGCAGATAGTCCGCCGGGGAGCGCAGGGGGTCGGCTGAGGCCATGTCGTCGGGAGACGACGACACGGCCCGGTGAGCTAGCGGGTTAACTCCAAAATAATCTTACTCAAAGACCATGCGCGTCGCGGCGCCCGGGAGGACCGGGCCGGTTCGTTGGGGCTACCGCGACCGTTGGGCATCCGAAGCAGCACAGGGCTAGACATGCGGGCACCTCTCGCCGCGATGGCGGCTGACCGGATTTCTCGCTCCGCCATTCTGGTGGCGGGTGTGTTATGCGGCGCGCTGGTATTCTTCGTGGCGATCCCGCTCGCGTTATCCAATCCGTTCCCGGCGTTGAAGGAAGGGGAGTGGGTCATTCACCGCTCCTCGCTTCACGTCAATGTGCCGATGTCGGAGATGGTCGAGGCACAGGCCCTGCTTGATCCGGTGCCGAGCATGCCGGCGCCGCAAGCCGCACTATGGGAGTTCGTTGCACTACCTGCGCACGGCTCCTTTGCCTTCGTGCCGCCGGAGGTGACGGGCGACGAAGCGA
>DASSJW010000213.1:0-7029 GCA_035690995.1 Xanthobacteraceae bacterium | reverse complement strand
ATGCACGCGACCTCGGACAGTGTCGGAGCCGCGGTCGCCCGCCGCCCCCATGCGCACGCTTACCCCACCGATATGACGTTCGATGCCTACCTGGGCGCCGGCGGCTACTCCCTGCTCAACGCCTGCGTTTCGGGCGCGCGCACGCGCGACGACATCATCAAGGTGGTGAGCGACGCCGGACTGCGCGGCCTCGGCGGCGCCGGCTTCCCGACGGGCCGCAAGTGGACGCTGGTGCGGGCCGAGCCGGCGCCGCGGCTGATGGCGGTCAACGCCGATGAAGGCGAGCCTGGCACCTTCAAGGACCGGCATTATCTCGAACGTGATCCGCACCGCTTCATCGAAGGCATGCTGGTCGCCGCCTGGGTCGTGGAAGCGCCGGACATCTACATCTATATCCGCGACGAATATCCCGAAATACGGCTGATGCTCGCTGACGAGATCGCCAAGGTGGTCGAGGCCGGGTTGGCGCGACACAGCAGGATTCATCTCCGTCGCGGCGCCGGCGCTTACATCTGTGGCGAAGAATCCGCAATGATCGAGTCGATCGAAGGCAAGCGCGGGCTGCCCAGGCATCGCCCGCCTTATGTCGCCCAGGTGGGCCTGTTCGGCCGGCCAACGCTGGAACAGAACGTCGAGACGTTGTTTTGGGCGCGCGACATCGTCGAAAAAGGCGCGGCCTGGTTCACCTCCTATGGACGGCGTGAGCGCAAGGGCCTGCGCAGCTTCTCGGTGTCGGGCCGGGTGCGCAAGCCGGGCGTTGTCCTCGCGCCTGCCGGCGTCACCGTCCGCGAGCTGATCGAGGAATATTGCGGCGGCATGACCGAGGGGCACGAGTTCAAGGCCTATCTGCCGGGCGGCGCCTCCGGCGGGATCCTGCCAGCATCCATGGCCGACCTGCCGCTCGATTTCGGCACGCTGGAGAAATACGGCTGCTTCGTGGGGTCGCACGCGGTTGTGATCCTGTCGGACAAGGACGATATGAAGGCGGTGGCGCTGAACCTGATGCGCTTTTTCGAGGATGAAAGCTGCGGCCAATGCACGCCGTGTCGGGTGGGAACCGAGAAGGCCGTCAAGCTGATGGCAACCGGCCCATGGGACCAAGCGTTGTTGACGGAGCTCTCGGACGCGATGCGCGATGCCTCGATCTGCGGGCTCGGTCAGGCGGCGCCCAATCCGCTGCTGAGCGTGCTGAAATATTTTCCTGAGGAGCTGGGCAAGCCGCTCGGCAACTGGTGACGTCATGAGCAGCGCGAACGGACACAACAGTTCCGGTACCCAGGGCGCTGATGCCCCGATGGGCTATGGCCACGACGACAAGGGTGCTGCCATCGGCGCCGCCAAGAACGACGGCAGGGTGCACGTCACGCATCGAAACGAGGGCAGCGACGATAGGACCGTGGCCTTCACCCTCGACGGCGTCGAAGTGCATGCGCATGCGGGCGAGACGATCTGGCAGGTGGCGAAGCGCCAGGGCACCGACATCCCGCACCTGTGCTATTCGCCCAAGCCGGGTTACCGCCCCGACGGCAATTGCCGTGCCTGCATGGTCGAGGTCGAAGGCGAGCGCGTGCTGGCCGCGAGCTGCATCCGCACGCCGACGCCGGGGATGAAGGTGAAGACCCAGACCGATCGCGCCAAGACGGCGCGCAGGATGGTCGTGGAACTTCTGCTCACCGATCAACCACCCAAGGACGTCGCGCCCGATCCGGAGTCGCAATTCTGGCAGACGGCGGCCCTGCAGAATGTCACGGCGAGCCGGTTCGCCCGCCGGGCGCAGCCGGTTCCCGATCGCAGCCACCCCGCAATGGCGGTCAATCTCGACGCCTGCATTCAGTGCAATCTCTGCGTCCGTGCCTGCCGCGAAGTGCAGGTCAACGACGTGATCGGCATGGCCTGGCGTGGCCACGGCGAGAAGATCGTGTTCGACTTCGATGACCCGATGGGGGCCTCGACCTGCGTCGCCTGCGGCGAATGCGTGCAGGCTTGCCCGACCGGCGCGCTCATGCCGGCCACCTTGGTGGACGAAGCCAACGTGCGCACGCAATATCCGGATCGCGCGGTCAACAGCGTGTGCCCCTATTGCGGCGTCG
The DNA here is from genome assembly GCA_035690995.1 of Xanthobacteraceae bacterium. Lineage (GTDB taxonomy): Bacteria > Pseudomonadota > Alphaproteobacteria > Rhizobiales > Xanthobacteraceae > VAZQ01. Next base: position 4,939 of record DASSJW010000213.1, on the reverse strand, counting down.
GCTGCCAGCTCACCTACCACATCAAGGACGACAAGCTGCTCTATGTCAGCGGCCGTAACGGTCCCGCGAACGAGAATCGGCTCTGCGTCAAAGGCCGCTTCGGCTTCGACTACGTGACCCATCCGCATCGCCTGACGCAGCCGCTGGTGCGCAAGGACGGCGTCGCCAAGGCGGCCGACGACCTGGTCGATCCGTCCAATCCATGGACGCATTTCCGTACCGCGACCTGGGAGGAAGCGCTCGATCGCGCCGCCAAGGGCTTGGTGAAAATCCGCGACCGCGACGGCCCGCGTGCGCTCGCCGGCTTCGGCTCGGCGAAAGGCTCGAACGAGGAGGCCTATCTGTTCCAGAAGCTGGTTCGCACCGGCTTCGGCTCCAACAACGTCGACCATTGCACCCGCCTTTGCCATGCGTCGTCGGTGGCGGCGCTGCTCGAGGGCGTCGGCTCGGCGGCGGTGACCGCCACGTTCAACGAGTGCAAGAATTCCGACGTCATCATCGTCATCGGCGCCAATCCGACCGAGAACCATCCGGTCGCCGCCACCTTCTTCAAGCAGGCCGCCAAGCGTGGCTCGAAGCTCATCGTGATGGATCCACGCGGCCAGGCGCTCAAGCGCCATGCGTGGCAAATGATGCAGTTCAAAAACGGCACCGACGTCGCGATGCTCAACGCGATGCTCAACGTCATCATCGGTGAGAAGCTCTACGACCAGCAATACGTGCAGACCTATACCGAGGATTTCGACAAGCTCGCCGAAAGCGTGAAGCCGTTCACGCCCGAAGAGATGTCTCCGATCTGCGGCATCGACCCGGATGTGTTGCGCAACGTTGCGCGCACATTTGCGCGCGCCGAGAGCGCCATCATCTTCTGGGGCATGGGCGTGTCGCAGCACACCCACGGCACCGACAACGCCCGATGCCTGATCGCGCTGTCGCTGATCTGCGGCCAGATCGGACGCCCCGGCACGGGCCTCCATCCGCTGCGCGGCCAGAACAACGTGCAGGGCGCCTCCGATGCTGGCCTGATCCCCATGTTCTTTCCCGACTACAAGTCGGTGGAGGATGCCGAGATCCGCGCCAAGTACGAAGCGGCATGGGGCGTGACCCTCGATCCCAAGCGCGGCAAGACCGTGGTCGAAATCATGGACGCGGTTCACAACGACGAGATCAAGGGCATGTACATCATGGGTGAGAACCCCGCGATGTCGGATCCCGACCTCAATCACGCCCGCGGAGCGCTCGCCCATCTCGAGCATCTCGTGGTGCAGGACATCTTCCTCACCGAAACGGCGTCATATGCCGACGTCATCCTGCCGGCTTCCGCCTGGCCGGAGAAGGACGGCACCGTGACCAACACCAACCGCCAAGTGCAGATGGGACGCCGGGCGCTGCCGCTGCCGGGCGAAGCACGGCAGGATCTCTGGATCATCCAGGATCTCGCGCGGCGGATCGGCTGCGACTGGAACTACCAGCATGTCGGCGAGGTGTTCACCGAAATGGCATCGATGATGCCGGCGCTCGACAACATCAGCTGGGACCGAGTCGAGCGCGAGGACCATGTCACCTACCCGGTTGACGGCCCGGACGTCCCCGGCCGCGACGTGGTGTTCGACCAGGGATTCCCGCGTCCCAATGGCATGGCCCGGCTGGTTGCGACGAAATTCCAGGCGCCGGACGAGATGCCCGACGCGCAATATCCATTCATCCTCACCACCGGCCGGCAGCTTGAGCACTGGCACACCGGCGCCATGACGCGCCGCGCCTCGATGCTCGATGCGCTGGAGCCCGGCCCGGTCGCGGGACTGTCGCGCGGCACCATCGCCAAGCTCGGCATTGCCGCGGGCGACATGGTGCGCGTGAGCACGCGGCGCGGCACGATCGAGCTCAGCGCGCGCCAGGACGATAGCGTTCCCGACGGCGTCGTGTTCATTCCCTTCGCCTATGTCGAGGCGGCGGCGAACCTGCTCACCAATCCGGCGCTCGACCCGTTTGGGAAGATTCCCGAGTTCAAGTATTGCGCCGCCAAGCTCGAGCCGGTGGGCGAAGCGACGCGCGTCGCGGCGGAGTGAGCGATCGTTGAGTGGGTGGCCTCGGGTCTCGCGACTGGTGCGTAAGGCCGGCGCGGGTCCTTGTACTCAGTGACGAAAGCGTGCGCGTCCTGCGGCCTGCTTGACCAGGCGAAGGGGCGCGGTGATCCGCCAACTCGTCGACTTGAGCAGTGCATCGCGCTCGCACCGAGCCGCCTGGAGGTTGCTCACAAGCTCTGCAACCGACGGGTCGTTCTCCCAGTGAGTCGATGCCATCGTCAACGCCGGCGGCGCCTTGACGATCCATGAGTCCATGAGCCGATCCGCGTCGGCAGTTGGCACGAACGCATCGATCGGGTCGATTGCCCGGCGTGCGGCATCGAGCCTGCGCTGCAGATAGTCATGGAACCAGTGGCCGTCGGTCAGCAGCGTCGCCGGCACGAGATAGCGCTCAAGCAGCCAGGCCAGGAAGTTGTCGGCGCCGACATTGGTCGACTTGCGATGCCCGAGCCGCGCGAAAAAATCATCGAACGTTGTCGCATCCGCCACGTGAGATAATTCCGTCGAGGATGGAGAACCGAGAAGACGGTTGAACAGCAGGGCCTGATAACCAACGCTCGACGACACGCTCCAGATGCCATCCACCCGCGGCACCAGCAGCTGCGACGGTGACGGGCACTGCCGGAACTCCTCGAGGAAGACGATATTCGGAAATGCGCGGCGGAGCATATCCATGTTCGAACCGGGACCGGACCGTCTTAGAACGGGATCGCCATTGGGATGCTCGGTCACGATCACCGCGACATCCTTCGGAGCCGCAGCCAAAACGTCGTACAGGTATTCGAATTGGGTGCGGTAGCTGACCAGCCCGTCGAAGGAAAATTCGTTCGAGACCTGCAACGGAAGCAAGCACAGTCGATCGAACCGGCGGCGCAATGCCTGGGTTTGGAATGGATCGCGCGAATTGAACGCGGCCGTCATCTGCGCGCGAAATGCCGAGACGAGCGCGCGCCCATCCGAGGTCAACGGATACGCCAGCTGCAGTCCGCCGACGCTTCCGACCGCCGATTTCCCATGCGTGCCGAGATGGTCGAAATACATGCTGAACGGATAGGGGTCTCGCCCGAAGTGCCCGCGCTCGATATGCAGCCGTAGCGCGGCCGGCCACAATCCGGCGAGATAGTTTGCCTGGCCGGCAAAGCCGATGACGATGTCCGGCGCAAAGCCGTTGATCTCCTGCGCCGTCGCCTCCGCGAGGACGCGAAGCGCCGGCTGCTTCGCCTCGTCAGCTTGATGGACCGTGTGATCCAAGGCGGTGGGAAGCTCGCCGAGCGCTCGTAATCTCCGGTACAGCGCGAGTTCGTCGAGCCAGACTGTACGCAGGCCGCTCAAAACCGCGCTCTTCTGGTTCTGCCTCGCCCAGTCCTTGAACCAACTGCCCGCAATGAGCATGCACTCGCAGCGCGCGTCTCGCTGCAAGGGTTGCAGGAGCCCGGCGAGGGTCTCCACCCAACCGAAGTTGAAGCAGGGCCCACGTGCCTGCACGAGCGGGTTGACGAAGCAAGCCACCTTCATGGCACATGCCTATGCGAAAACGGCGCGCGAACTGTTCGATGGTCCCCGTATCGACCCTCCCAAATAAATTGTGCTCATGGACCTTACCGGAACGTGACGACCGGATTAAACACGGCGTAACGAGTCCGTAAACGCGGAATCGAAAACGCGGCGTAGCAAGTTGGTTTCGACCGATGCCGTCATCGGCCGACGCCGGCAAAAAACCGGGCGCGATCCGCGCGATGCGACGCCCCTCAAGCTGATACGATCGATCGGCGATTTTCCTTCGCCAGGTGTAAACTCCGCATGAAAATGGACATGACTTCCGACCCTCCGATCCTGCGCAGCTCCATCCTTGCCGCGGGGGCGGGTGCGCCCGTCTTGTTGCTGCACGGCTCTGCCAGCGCCGCGGTGATGTGGGTGCCCGTCATCGACGCGTTGAAATCCCGCTTCCGTGTGATCGCGCCGGATCTGATCGGCTATGGCCGAACCGATTCCTGGCCGGACGGCCATGGCTTTTCGGTGGATGAGGAACTGCGGTTGGTGGAGCCTCTGCTGTCGCCCGCGCCGGTCGGCGTGCACGTGGTCGGTCATTCCTATGGCGGCGTGGTCGCGTTGCACCTTGCGCTTGCCGGCCGCGTGCCCATCCGCTCGCTGACTTTGATCGAGCCGGTGGCGTTCTTTCTCCTGCCGCACGCCGGTGCACAGGCCGCCTGGCTGGAGATCAAGGGGCTCGGCGACGATTACACCGCGAGGATCGCGGCGGGGGGAACGGAAACCGCGCTACGCGGCTTCATCGACTATTGGGCCGGCCGCGGCGCTTGGGATGCCATGGATGAATCGCTGCGCGCGCAGATCCGCCGGAGCGCGCGAAAGATCGTCCTCGATTTCGAGGTGACCTTCGCCGATCCCGCGATGCAGGCGTTGCGCGCGCTGAAATGTCCCGTTCGCCTGATCTCGGGCGGCCGCAGCCGGATCCCCACTCAACGAATTGCATCCTTTCTTGCCCAGCAGATCCCGGGGGCCACGCTCGATATCGTCGACGATGCGAACCACCTGCTGCCGGTGACGCATGCCGACCTGCTGCGTGCATGCCTGCTGCGGCAATTGGCGGACTGAAGCGCCTTGCAGGTCCCGGCTTGCTTTTGCGCTCACCCCTCGCCAAGGTGCGGGCATGGATGATCGCACTGCTCCAGCCGGACAACACCCGCGCGATGTCCGCCTCGGCACCGTTCGTCACGACTGGACGCGGGACGAGGTGAGGGCGCTGTTCGCGCTTCCTTTCCCCGAGCTGATCTTTCACGCCCAAAGCATTCACCGCCGCCATTTCGATCCCGCCGAGGTGCAGATTTCCACCC
>DASSJW010000212.1:0-9324 GCA_035690995.1 Xanthobacteraceae bacterium | reverse complement strand
CAGCTCCTTGATCTCGGTGCGCATGGCGACGCGCAGCTTGGCGTCCAGATTCGACAGCGGCTCGTCGAACAGGAAGACGCGGGGGTCGCGCACGATGGCGCGTCCCATGGCGACGCGCTGGCGCTGGCCGCCGGAGAGCTGACGTGGATAACGGTCGAGCAGCGGGCCGAGCCCCAGGATGTCCGCGGCACCCGTGACGCGCTGTTCGATCTCGCGCTTGGGTGCGCCGCGCAGCATCATGGAGAAGGCCATATTGGCGGCGACCGTCATATGCGGGTAGAGCGCGTAGTTCTGGAACACCATGGCGATGTCGCGCTCTTTCGGCGGCATCTTGTTCACGATGCGCTCGCCGATGCGGATCTCGCCTGATGTGATGTTCTCAAGCCCCGCGATCATGCGCAGCAAGGTCGACTTCCCGCATCCCGACGGGCCCACCAGGACGACGAACTCGCCGTCATCGATCAGGACATCGACGCCATGGATGACCTCGATCGCTCCGAAGGCCTTTCTGACGTCGCGGATCGCGACGGAAGCCATGCGGTTCCTCCCGGGAGTTTGCTTGGCCCGTGGCGGACACACCGTCGGGTGCGCCCGTGGGCTTCTTTGCAGTCCGCCAATTTGCGCCCCGACGCTCGGCAGCACAGCCTAGCGCTGTAATTGAATGGGATTACGCGTGCGATTTCAATTCCCCGTTGGTCGCATATTTCATCGCGCCGCGGGAGGCCAAAATGGACAGGTCGCGAGAATGGGGACAACATCGCGCGGAGCTGCGTGGTGCGGAGGTTGTGGGAACTCGATGACGATGCAAGCTGGGCTGGATGCGGGCGCGTCACGGCCGATCGCACGCTACCGCCGCGGCGTCTTGTCGTGTGCGGGCTGCTGTCAGGCCGGTCCGCTGGCGTTTTCTGCAACCGGGGTGCCGGCGACGAAGAAAGCGCCGAAACGGAAGCCAGGCAACGTCAAGGAGCCTGCCGCCGCAGCCGCAAAGCCGCACCGCATCGACGTGCATCATCACATCGTGCCGCCGCGCTACGTCACCGACATGGGACTGAAATGGGTCAACCGGCACAATGCTCCATTGCCGCTGCACGGCCCGCTCGAATGGACGCCGGAGCGGTCCCTCGCGGAGATGGACCGCAACGGCGTGGCGACTGCGATCACCTCGCTGTCCGATCCGGGCGTGTGGACGGGCGACGTCGCCAGGAGCCGCAGCGTGGCGCGTTACTGCAACGACTATGCCGCCCAGCTGGCGCGCGACTATCCCGGCCGGTTCGGCGTGTTTGCCTCGCTGGCGCTGCCCGATATCGAAGGCAGCCTGCGCGAGATCGAATACGCCTTCGACGTGCTCGGTGCGGACGGCATCGTGTTGATGACCAGCTACGGCGACAAATGGCCGGGCGATGCCGCCTTCGCGCCGGTATTCGACGAGCTCAACCGGCGCAAGGCGGTCGTCTATTTCCATCCGACGGCGGCGCCGTGCTGTGAAGGCCTCATCCCCGACGTAGCGGACGCGGTGATCGAGTTCCTGTTCGACACCGTGCGCGCGGTCACCAGCCTGCTCTACAGCGGAACGCTGTCGCGTTGTCCCGACATCCGCTACGTCTTCTCCCATGCCGGCAGCGCCGTGCCGCTGCTGGCAGGCCGGATTTCGCGGCTCGCGCGGATCACCGAGGCGGTCAATCCGCGTCTTCCGAACGGCGCCATGCATGAGCTCCAGAAACTGTATTTTGATGTTGCCCAGCAGGCCAGTCCGGAAGGGCTCGCGCCCTTGATGACGCTGGTATCGGCCGACCAGGTTCTGTTCGGCAGCGACTATCCCTGGGCGCCGCCGGGCATGATGGCGCAGACCGTCGCCGGCCTGGCCGCGTTCGGGTTCCAGCCGCCGGAGCTGCTGGCGATCGAGCGCGGGAACGCGCTTCGCCTGTTTCCGAGATTCGCGCAGGCGTGATGCGGACGCGGTGGCGCACAACACCGAAGAAACCAGAGCCGGAGGAAAACCATATGATCGTAAGCCCTCGAGTCGAGCGCGGCCTCGCCGCCGCGCTGATCGCCGGCTGCATCGGTGTTGTTGCGGCTGCGCCGGCCGCGGCGCAGCTGGCGCCGTCGCAGCCGATCAAGATCGTCGTCAGCGCGCCGGCCGGCGGCATCGGCGATCTCGCCGCCCGCGTCGTCGCCCAGCGGCTGAGCGAGGACGGCCATCCTGCCATCGTCGAGAACCGCGTCGGCGGCAACGGGATCGTTGCGACCGACGCCATCGCCAAGGCGCGCCCGGATGGCTACACGCTCATCATGGGCAACCATTCGACCCTGGCGATCCTGCCGCATATGACCAAGGTCGGTTACGATCCCGCCCGGGATTTCGTGCCGATCGCATTGATGGTGGCCGCGCCGAACGTGCTCGTGGTCAAGGCCGAGCTGCCGGTGAAGTCGGTGCAGGAGCTCATTGCCTATGGCAAGACCCGACGGCTGACCAATGCATCCCAGGGGATCGGGGCGAGCGGCCACCTCATCGGCGAGCAGTTCAGGCACCTCACCGGTGTCGACCTCACCCACGTGCACTATCGTGGCGCGGCGCTCGCGGTGCAGGACGTCGTCGCCGGCCATGTCGACCTGATGTTCGACGTGGTGTCGCTGACGCGCGAGCAGGTCTTGTCCGGCCAGTTGCGGGCGCTGGCGATGTTGTCGCCGCAGCGCAATCCCGTGCTGCCCGATGTGCCGACCGCCGCCGAAGCCGGGCTTGCTGGACTGGAAGGCGGCGCGTGGTTTGGACTGATGGCGCCCGCTGGCACGCCACGCCCGGTCGTGGAATGGCTCAATGCGCAGACGCGCAAGGCCTACGAGGCCACGGAGGTGAGCGAGCGGCTCACCCGGCAGGGGCTGCGGTTGCCGCTCGGGACACCCGAGGACTTCGCCGCGTTGATTGCCGCCGACAGCAAGCGCTGGGGTGATGTGATCCGCCAGGGCGGCATCAAGCTCGAGAGCAATTGAGCGCGTTCTGTCTCGCTTCTTCCTATATGCGCGGGAAGGGGGGCCGACAGGCGGCCCCTTTGTTGCGCGCGCCGCAGCCCGGTCTATGCCTTCAATCGGGGAAACAAGCCGAGCGCGTTGTCGCGCGCGATCGCCTGCAAGTCGGCGCCCGGCAGGCCCAGTGAGCGCAGGCCGTTGGCGGTATCGTCGATCGCCACCAAGGGAAAGTCTGTGCCGAACATGATCTGCGACGTCGGCACCATATTGGTGATCGCCGCCATCGACGGCTTGTAGGCCGAGTTGGCGATCTCGTAATAGAGCCGCTTGAGCTCGTAGTCGAAGCCGTTCGGCACCTTGTCCTTGAAGGCGGGCAAGGTGCTGTAATGCTCGATGCGCCCCGCCACCATCGGCAGCGTGCCGCCCGCATGCGAAAAGATGAAACGGATATCGGGAAGCCGGCTGATCGAACCGGAAAAAATCAGGCTGAGGATCGTGCGCGTGGTGTCCTGTTGGAATTCGGAAAAGAACGGCGGGACGTAGGACATGAGGCTCGTGCAGCACAGCGGCGACGATGGATGCACGTAGATCACCGCTTTGCGGCGATTGAGCTCGGCCATCACCGGCGCGAAGGCGGGATCTCCCAGCCACTTGTCGCCGTAGCTCGTCATCAGGCCGATGCCGTCAGCCTTGAGCACGTCGAAGGAATATTCGATCTCCTTGAGGCTGCCTTCGGTATCGGGCAGCGGGAGCGTGGCGAACAGGCCGAATCGGCCGGGGTGGTCCCTCACGATCTGCATGGCGTAGTCGTTGAACGCGCGCGAAAGCCGGCGTCCCTGCGGCACGTCGCCGAAAAAGATCCCGGGCGTGGTCATGGAGATGATCGCGGTCTGGACCCCGTTCTTGTCCATGGCCGCGATCGCCGCCTGCGGCGACCATCCGTACCAGGTCGGAATGATGCGGCCTCCGCCTTGCGCGGCGATCCTATCTTTCACTTCATCGAACCAGAACGGCGGCACGATGTGATGATGCACGTCGATGAGCTTGGGCGCGGGTGCGGCCGGTGTCTGCGCCAATGTGGCGGGCGCGGCGAGCGCGGTGCTCGCCCCGAAGGCAGCCGCGGTGGCGAGAAATTCGCGCCGCGATGGGCCGCAGATTCCGCAGTTCTGGCCGTGCCGGTGGACCAGGGGCGGAATGCGCGGGTGACGAAGGCGCAGCATATCAAATCCTCCCGACGGCGCTTTCATCGCGGCGAAAGTGCCTTCTTTTGTATACGGAGCGACATTCCTTGCGACGGTCGCCACCACGCCGCGGCCGACGAGCGCGCGGCGGCGTGAGGCTAGGTTCTGGTCGAATTGGCGTCAAATATCTGTCCTGCGGCCCGGACCGACATCGCTTGCCGCCGTCGGGGGCGCGCGCCTATACCTCATGTGCAAACGGCGACGACGATTGGCACCTCCATGAAGATATTAGGGGCGTTGTTGTGCATCGCGCTGGCCGCGGTCACCGGTGACACCAGCGTTAAGGCGCAGACCGTCCCGCAGAACTGGCCGACCCGCCCGATCCGGCTGATCGTGCCGACCGGGCCGGGGCTCGGCACCGATATCATGGCGCGCCTGCTCGCCGACGGCGTCTCGCGCACGCTGGGCCAGCAGATTTACGTGGAGAACGTGCCGGGCGCCTCGGGCATAACCGGCGCGCAGCAGGCGGCGCGCGCGGCGCCCGACGGCTACACCCTGTTCTTCGCGAATGCGTCCACGTTCACGTCGAACATGTTTCTGCTGAAATCGCTTCCCTACGATCCCACCCGCGACTTCACTGCGGTCGCCATGGTCTCCAACCAGGGCCCGGTCGTGGTCTCGGTATATCCCGAACTGCCGGTGAAAACGCTCCCGGAGTTGATCGACTACGGCAAGGCGCAACCGGGCAAACTATCCTACGCCGTCGACGCCACCAGCGGCTTGGGCGTGGTGGTCGGGCGCCTGCTGAACAAGCGCGGCGGTATCGGCATGGTGGAGGTGCCTTATCGGACGACCGCGCAGATGATGCAGGACACGTCGGTGGGAACCACACAGGTGATGATCAGCTCGTTTGCCGCCGTCGAAGGCTTCGCGCGGGCTGGCAAGGTGAGACGTATCGCGTTGAGCTCGGCACGCCGCTTTCCGGGCCTCGACGATCTGCCGACCATCGCCGAAACGCTGCCGGGCTTCGAGCTCGACGGCTGGCTGGTCGTGGTCGCCCCCGCCGGCACGCCGGCCGATATCGTGACCCAATTGAACCGGTACATCGGGCAATTCCTGCGCCATCCCGACATCCAGCAGCGGCTCGCTGTTTTGGGTCTTGCGATCAGCGGCACGGACACAGCCGAGACGACGGCGCAATTCATCCGTCAGCAGCAGGCGTCGTGGCGCTCCCTCGCGCAGGAACTCGATCTGCGACCGGAATGAACGGTCGTTAATCGCGGCGCATCCGCCGTCATACTTCTATCCGCGTTTCGACGATGCACGCGTGCGCGTGGTCGTGGGCAGACGTGCAATGCTGAACGCCGCGCCATTGCGCCTTCCGTAGCGCGCGCTTCGTTTCACCTCGATGGCACCAATCGGCGGGTCGGACGTTGGTGGTCCAAACAATCGAGGGAACAGAAATTGTCGATACTTCACAGCGCCGTCACCCGGTGGAGGGAACGGGTGTCGGGTCTTGCGGTCGACGCCGAGGTCGTCGCGGCGGCAGCCGTGCTGGGCGCCGTGCTCGTGGTGGGGCTCGCAACGGCGGCGGACTATGGGCTGACCGTCGACGAGTTCAACACCGACGATTACGGACCCAAGGCGCTTGCCTGGTACACGAGCGGCTTCAAGGACCGTTCCCACTTTGAGACCGTTGAATTTTCGCTGTGGTACTACGGGCCGTGGTTTCACATGCTCACGGCCTATCTCCAGTCGTTCGATTGGGCGGAACGGATCACGGTCCGGCACGCGATGACGTTCCTCGTCGGCCTCGCGGGGGTGGCGGCGCTGCTGCCGCTCGGGCGCATTGCGATCGGCCGCTGGGCCGGGCTTGCCGCCGTCGTGCTCTGCCTGATGACGGGGTATCTCTACGGCAGCCTGTTCGTCACGCCAATCGATGTTCCGTTTCTCGCCGCGATGACGTGGGCGACGCTCGCCATCGTGCTGATGACGCGCCGCATGCTGCCGTCATGGCCCGCCACCGCCGTTGTCGGTCTGCTCACCGGATTGGCCATCGCCACACGCACCGGCGGTATCATCACCCACGCTTATCTGTTTGGAGCCATGCTCCTGTGCGTCGCGGAATTCTGGACCCGGCATGGATTGCGGTCGCGGTATCTTCTGCAGATGGGCGTGCGCTACGCGGCCGTCGTCGCCCTCGCCTGGGCCACGGCGATCGCGCTCTGGCCATGGCTGCAGACCGGCAATCCGTGGGCGCAGTTCAGGGTCGCGCTGGTGCACTTTGCGACCATCCCGATGTCGTATGAATTCCCCTCTTGGGGGCAACGGCTATGGACCGATGCGCTGCCCTGGTCCTACATCCCGGATCAGCTGTTGGCGCGGTTGCCGGGCGCCTTTCTCTTCCTGCTGGCGGTGGCTCTCATCTCCGCGATCGCCGGCGCGGTGGGTCCCGGCCGGGAAATCGCGACGGCTTGGCGCGACGACCGCATCGCCGGCCTGCGGACGGCGGTCATGACGGTGGCGCGTGCGCGCGCCGGCCTCGTCGTCGCCGCGGCCGTCATCCTTCCGCTGGCCTTCCTCATCATTCAGCGTGCGACCGTCTATAACGGGATACGGCACGTGTTGTTCGTCATTCCCATGCTTGCGGTGCTGGCCGGGGCCGGATGGCGCGCGCTGTTGCCGCTGCTGCGTCGGGTGCCGATCGTCGCCGCCGTTGCGGGGGGCGCCTATGCCGGCGGCATCGTCGCCACCTTGGCCGCGCTGCATCCGCTCGAATATGTGGCGATGAACGCACTCGCCGGCGGGACCCGCGGCGCCTATGACAGGTTCGAGCTCGACTACTGGTCGCTGGCGGCGACGGAAGCTCTGCGTCGTCTCGAGCGCCGCGTCGATTACGAGACCGCCGTTCGCTCCGCCGAAACGCCGCCGAGCATCCTCATCTGCATCCCCTGGCGTGAGCCCAATGTCACTGCAATGTTGCAACGACCGTGGATCGTGGAGACCGATCCGGATAAAGCCGACTTCATCATCGCGACCGAGCTCTGGCCATGCGGCCGCGATCAGCCGGTCGAATTGATCGATGAGGTCAAGCGCTTCGATCGCACCTTTGCATGGATCTATGCGCGCCGCAGCGCCGCGCGCTAGAGGCTTGGCAAGCCGGGCCTGGCGGGTCCGGATATCAGGCGTTGCCTGATTGTGCGTCGGTGATCGCGATCTTCCGCGCCAGCGTGGTGATCAGTTCCGTCTGGGTCCGCAGTTTCAGATGCAGGTTGAGCAGAACGACGAGGCTGATGCAGACCCAGACATAGAGAATGAGGTCGACGCCGCGGCCGATCCCCACCATTTCCGCGAGTTTCGTGCTGTGGTCGGGCATCCAGACGAAGTAGAGACCCGACGTGGCGATTGCGACCGTCAGGAAGGCGACCGCGGGCGACCGCCGGTATTCGGTCCAGGCATACAGCAGGATGGCCGCCAGCAGCGCCGAGAGGATCAATTGCGCAATCATCGATAGAGTCTCCGCGCAAACAGATCGAGCAGGATGAGCACGCCATCCCCGAGGGTCTGCCCTTTGGCGAGCGAATAGGCCGTGTATTCGATGGTGACGGGCTGCTCGACATAGCGCAGCCCGCTGGCGCCGATCTGGCTGAGGCATTCCGAGGCGTGCGCCATCCGGTTTTGCCGCAGCCTGAGCACGGCGGCGCCGCGGCGCGTCATGGCGCGCAGTCCGTTATGCGTGTCGGTGACCTGCAACCCTGTCGTCAGCCGGGTAAACAAGGTGGCGGCCTGCAGCACCAGGCGGCGCAGCGGCGGGAGATTGGGAGCTTGGCCCAGAAACCGGCTGCCGAGCGCGAAATCGGCGCGTTCGCGCACCAGCGCCTCGGTCAGGCGCGAGATCTCGGACACGCGGTGCTGGCCGTCGGCATCGAACGTGACCACGAACTCGGCCCCTTGAGCCAGCGCATAGTCGATGCCGGTTTGCAGCGCGGCACCCTGGCCGAGATTGAACGGATGCTTCACCACGGCGGCGCCGGCGGCCTGCGCGCGATCGGCGGTTGCGTCGGTTGAGCCGTCGTCCACCACGACCACCGCATAGCCGGCCCGTCTGACGTCGCTCACCACCCGCGACAGCACCGTGCCTTCGTTATACGCCGGGATGACTACATAGACTTGCGCCCGCGAGACAAGTTCCATCTGACGCTTCCAGGTTAGGGGACTAAGGAAAATCCCACATCGCGGGGAAAGTTCCAGGCGCGTCGGCGCGTCGCAGTCGGGGCATTCTTCCGCAGTGCGAAACACAGATTCGTCACGCCGCTTTGCGCAGAACGATGCGCATGGCGTCGAACAGGTTGACGGGTATCCCGAGGCGGCTGGCGCTCGCCATGCCGGTCGCGCGCAGTCCCAGCATCCTGCGCAATTGAAACACGATCAGCGAGGCTGGAACGATCTTCCAGGGATGGTCCACATACTCCATCGCAAGGCCGAGACCTCCCGCCATGCGTCGCATGCTCTCCTGGGTGAAGAACCAGAGATGTTGCGGCGGCGTCAGGAGCCGCCATCGCACGCCGGCAAGCTTGGCGGCCATCGAACCGAAGTCGCCCGTGGTGATCACGATGATGCCGCCGGGATTGAGCTGCCGGTGGCATAGCGCGAGCGTCTCCCGCGGATCAGGCAGATGCTCGATAACATCGAACAGAACGATGACATCCACATGACCGATCTGTCGCAGGTTGGCTTCATCCGCCATCCCTTGCAGCACGTGCAAGCCGGCGCGGCGGGCGTGCTCCGCCGCCTCCGGCGCGAGCTCGATCCCGCTGACGTCGAAATAGCGCGCCGCCTCCAGGAGGAAAAATCCGTAGGCGCAGCCCAATTCCAGGAGCCTTCCTCCGCTGCGATAGCCGCGAATGAATTCGACGCTGCGCGCGAATTCGCGGCGCAGCACCGGCTCGGCGCCGAGGTAATCGGAATAGCCGTCGGCGTGCCGGCCGGAAAAATAATCCTCGGTATAGTAGGCGGCGGGATCAAATCCGGACGTTTCGGTGCGGCCGAGGCCGCAGCTCTCGCATTGCAATATGTCGCATCCGTTGGTCCTGAAGCGAAGGGCGTGGCGTCTGGTGCCGCCGCAGGCCGGGCACGCGCGCGTGGTGGTTCTCGGCCCCTTTGCCGCAGGTGTCGCAAT
>DASSJW010000211.1:0-2535 GCA_035690995.1 Xanthobacteraceae bacterium | reverse complement strand
GGCGAGCGACATCACCCCGGTTACCGGCAAATGGCGGCTCGAGACCGTGGAGATCAATGGCCCGATCCAGATCGGCGACGTGCGCGTTGCCGCCGGCGACCTCGTGGTCGCCGATGACACCGGCGTCTGCTTCATCCCGCGCGACGTCGTCCTCGAGGTGCTCGAAGCCGCCGAGGAAAAGGCCAAGGCCGAGACCATCCGCTGCAAGGCGATCGACGACGGCATCCCCGTGCCCGATATTTCGCGCGCAACCTATGGGGAGAAGAACCCGGGTTAGCGACGGCGCGCGGGGCGGATCAGGCGAGGTCGTAACCGGCCGCCACCCGTGGCGGGCGGATGAGGCTGCGCTCATCCGCCCCATCAGCCGGCATGCCTCCAGGCTCGGATTTATCGGCCGAGTGGGGTACCCTCGCCCCGCCGATCAGCTGCGGCCAACGAACAAAATACGGAGGGAAAACAAGGTGCGGTTTCTTCGACGCGCGCGCTTCGTTGCCATCATGTCCTGCGGGATCGCCGGGACGGGTGCCGCCATCGCGCAGACACCCGAGCAGTTCTACGCGGGCAAGAACATCGACTTCGTGATCGGCTACCCGCCCGGCGGCAGCAACGACACGCTCGGCCGGCTGGTGGCGCGGCATATCGGCAAGCATATTCCAGGCAAGCCCAACATCATCCCGAAGAACATGCCGGGCGCGGGCAGCTTCCTGGCGGTGAACACGGTGTTCAACGTCTCGCCCAAGGACGGCAGCGTGATCGGCATCGGCGCGCCCACCATGCCGCTCGACGAGCGGCTGGGGACGCAGGGCGTCCGCTTCAAGACCGCGGAGCTCAACTGGATCGGCCGCACCGATTCGCTCATCAACATGGTGTTCATGTGGAAGACGTCGCCGGTGAAGACCTTTGCCGACGCCCTGAAGATCGAATCCACGCTGTCAGGCACCGGCGTCGGCTCCACCGTTTCGATCTACCCCACGGTCATGAACAACGTGTTCGGCACCAAGTTCAAGCTGGTGATGGGATACAAGGGCTCGAACGAAGCCATGCTCGCGGTCGAACGCGGCGAGGTCGAGGGCCACTCCACCTCCTGGACGGCCCTGAAAGTCGCGCATCCCGACTGGATTCGCGACAACAACGTCGCGGTCCTGGTGCAGTTCGCACTCAAGCGGCATCCCGAGCTGCCCGACGTCCCGACCGCAGTCGACCTCGCCCGCAACGACGAGGAACGCGCGATCCTCAGCGCGATCATGAACGCGACCGAGGTCGGCACCGCCTTTTTCACCACACCCGGCGTGCCGGCGGATCGCGTGACCGCGCTCAGGCGCGCCTTCGACGAAACGATGAAGGACCCCGAGCTGTTGGCGGAGGCCGAAAAGATCAAGGTCGGCATCTCGCCGCTGCCGGGCGAGGAGCTGCAGAAGCTCGTCGCCGACGTGAGCAACCTCTCCCCTGCCCTCCTCGACAAGGTCCGCGCCGCTTACAGCACGGGCAAAACGAACTGACGGAGCGCGTGAAAAATATAGCCAATCGGCGCGCTGGCACGGGTACGTGTGGCCGCGGGGTAGAGTCCGAGCGGACAGGGCGCGCCTACGCGCCGCGCCAGAAGAAGAGAACAGTTAAGCCAGCGCCCAATACGACGATGAACCCCTTGATCACCCGTTGATCGAGGCGCTGCGCCCCCTGCGCGACGACATAGCCACCGACGACCGAGCCAACGAGCATTGGAAAAGCCTCTGTCCAGCGAACGACGTCCGCAACCACGAACGCCGCGATCGCGGTCAGCGTCATTACGCCCACAAGCGCCATCTTGAGGCCGTTCATCGCGTTGATGTCCCGCATGCCGAACAGGGTGAGCGCCGCCAGCATGAGGAAGCCGATGCCGCCGCCGAAATAGCCGCCGTAGACCGAGATGATGAAATGCACGGCCAGTGCGCCGCGCGGCCCCAATTTGAAACGTCGGATCGCGCCGAGCGGGGCGAAGTTGCCGACTGCGAAGACGATCGTGGCAAACAGCACCAGCCATGGTACGAGGCCGGCGAACACGGAGCTCGGGGTGGACAAGAGCAGGAGCGCGCCGAGCAACCCGCCAAAGAGACTCAGCAGGAAGAAACCCGTCACGCTGACTTCGGTGATGCCCAAGATGCTGCGGCGATAGGCCCAGACGCTGGAGAACGTTCCAGGGAAGAGGGCTACGACGCTGGTGGCGTTTGCATCGATCGGGTTGAGCCCCGCGAACAGGAGCGCTGGAAACGTGACCAGGCTTCCACCACCGGCGAGCGCGTTGAGCGCGCCGCCCAGGAACGCGGCCGCCGTCAGCACGATGATTGTGATCACGAGATACCTGTAAGCGCGGCTTGGTGGCCGCCACGCGATATGGGGCCCGCCACTTCTATGTCGTGGGCTCGGGTGATTGGGAAGGTGCGCCCCGATCAGCGGCAGAGGCGATCACATTAACTCTGGTCGCCATCCGCGTCAGCATAAAAGCCCGCCGAAAGGCCGTGGCGCGAACAAAGCGCCGCATCGTTGGCGCGTCATTCC
>DASSJW010000210.1:0-6798 GCA_035690995.1 Xanthobacteraceae bacterium | reverse complement strand
GCCCAGCAGCGTCATGCCCTCGCGCTTGATCTTCTGGGCCCAGATGTCTCGGATCACCTGCCGCCAGTCCGGGTCGCGCGGCATGAAGAGTGCGCCGACGGCGTATTCATGGGGCCTCGGCAGGGCGAAACCGAGCCGTTGCGCCTCCTTGGCGAAGAACGTGTGCGGGATTTGCACCAGAATCCCGGCGCCGTCGCCGGCGCGCGGATCCGCTCCGACCGCGCCGCGGTGCTCGAGATTGCAGAGAATCGCGAGCGCGTCCTCGATCAGCTTGTGCGAGGAGCGGCCCTTGATGTCGGCGATGAAGCCGACGCCGCAGGAATCTTTCTCGAGCGCGGGATCGTAAAGGCCCTGCGCCGGCGGCAGCCCGGGGTCTGCGCTGTCGGCAAAGCGCGCCGTCGCGCGCTCGCCCCGCGCAGTTCGGCGCCTGCCTTTTTTCGCGCGAATGTGTGCCGCGCCCATTTACGTCCTCGCGTCTCACCCCCGCCAAAACACCGATGAAGTCCGGCGTCTCGGCGCACCTTCCGCTTCCGCAGCGCCAAATCGGCGTCACGGCCTCAAGGGCACCGCTGATCATTGGCGGCCTTCTCGCTACGCCGCTCGGCGCAAGCGTGTGGCCGCTTGTGTTAAGTGGCTT
This sequence comes from Xanthobacteraceae bacterium, assembly GCA_035690995.1. Lineage (GTDB taxonomy): Bacteria > Pseudomonadota > Alphaproteobacteria > Rhizobiales > Xanthobacteraceae > VAZQ01. The sequence goes on along the minus strand of DASSJW010000210.1, from coordinate 6,161 downwards.
GGCGATGCATTGGCCCCGCCTACCACCCTCCGATGTGAGCCGGATGAAAAACCGGCCGAGGACACCGGGCGGGCCGTCAACTGGGACAGCAATGCTGTCCTAGTTTACTTTGCCAAATTCTAAACATGAACACAAGGGTTCGCCTAACGAGAAAATCGACAACCGCGTCCGAAGTTTCCTCACGCCTGCCCAAAAAACCACCGGCCTCCCTCTGCCATCATGACACGGATTATCGACAAGCTCGTGCGGCTCTGCGCGCTCGCTGCCTACGCCCTGGTGGGGCTCGGACTGCGCCTGGTCATGGCGCGGGTCTTCTTCCTGGCCGGCCAGGCCAAGATCGAGGGGCCGCGCGTGCCGATCCAATGGGCCGCCGGCGGCATCGATCTCGCGGTGACGCTTCCGGCCGCGATCAAGGAGACCACGTTCCAGCTGTTCGAGACGCAGTATGCGGGCCTGCCGATGGCGCCGGCGGTTGGCGCCTATCTCTTCAGCTACGGCGAATTCGTTCTGCCGATCTGCTTGGTCCTGGGCTTTGCGACCCGCTTCGCCGCCGCCGGGCTGCTGGCCTTGACCATGCTGCTACAAGTCTACGTGGCGCCTGCGATGTGGTGGCCGACGCATGTCTACTGGGTGTCGATCCTCATGGTGCTGCTGTTGTTCGGCCCGGGCGCGATCTCCATCGACGCGCTGATCCGCACCCTCTACGCGCGGGATCGGCGGCCGCTCCATGGCTGAACGCTTTTCGCCGAGCGATGCCGGCGGCATCATCCGGGCGCGCCGTTCCCGCAGCCAGCCGAGAGAAACGTCATGAACTTTGCAAGCGACAATGCGGCCGGGATCGCGCCGGAGATCGTGGCGGCCATTTCCCGGGCCAACGACGGCACGGCGCTGGCCTACGGCCGTGACGACTGGACCAGACGCGCCGAGCGGAGCTTCGCGGAGATTTTTCAGCACGAGGTCGCGGTGTTCCTGGTGCCGACCGGAACGGCGGCGAACGCCCTCGCGCTTGCGCATCTGACGCCGCCGTGGGGCGCCGTGCTCTGCCATGAGGAGGCGCACATCGCCACCGACGAATGCGGCGCGCCTGAATTCTTCGGCGGCGGCATCAAGCTCGTCGGCTTTGCCGGCGAAGCCGGCAAGATCACGCCGGCGACGCTGCAGCACGCGCTCGCTGACGGGCAGTGGGGCGGTCCGCATCATGTCAGTCCGGCGGTGCTGTCACTCTCGCAAGCGACCGAAGCCGGCACGGTCTACCGGGCGGACGAGATCCGGCAGCTCGCCGACATCGCTCACGGCCGGGGCCTTGCCGTGCATGTCGACGGCGCACGGTTTGCCAATGCGCTCGCGCGCATGAACGCCTCGCCGGCGCAGGCGACCTGGATGGCCGGGGTTGACGTGCTCTCGTTCGGCGCCACCAAGGGCGGAGCGTTGGCGGCCGAAGCGGTCGTGTTCTTCGACGCCGCCCGCGGCGTCAACATGTCGGAGCGTCGCAAGCGCGGCGGTCATCTCGTCTCCAAGCATCGCTTCATCGCCGCGCAGATCGAAGCCTATTTCACCGACGATCTGTGGCTCAGACTTGCACGCCACGCCAACGCCATGGCGGACAGGCTTGCCGGCGGACTTGCTGCCGCCGGTCTGCATCCGGTGTGGCCGGTGGAAGCAAACGAGGTGTTCGTCGCGCTGCCCTTGCCCATCGACGAACGGCTCAAGGCTGCGGGCGCGAGCTATTATCGCTGGACGACCGATGCGCTGCCGCCCGGCCTGGTATTGGCGCGGGACACCATGCTCGTGCGCCTCGTCACCTCGTTTGCCACGACTGTGGACGAGGTCGATCGTTTTGTGACGGCGACACGTGCTTCTTGATGACACGGCAGCGCCAAAGCTACGCCCAATTCCCGGCTATCGTTGCGGCGTGCGCAGACAAGCCGTGATCGATCGCGCTTGACTGCATTGCGTTCGCGTTCGCTGCGGGGGATCGACGGCAGCGAACAGGGGAACACCACATCGGGGAACTCTATCTTGAAACAGAAGATCACCCTCTGCGCGGGTCTTATCGCCGCGCTTGCGGTATCGGGACACGCGCTGGCGCAGCCCGCACCGCCACCTGCCTATCCCGGCACCGTCTATCCCAATGCGGGACTGCCGCCGCACGAGATCGCCGCCATGGTGCGTTCCACCGGACTCGAGCCGCTGGGTAGCCCGGTGCGGCAGGGGCCCATCTACGCCATGCGCGCGGTCGATCCCGCCGGCGAAGAAGTCAGGGTGATCGTCGATGCCCAGCGCGGGCAAATCGTCAAGGTGATCCCGCTGATGGCGCCGCGCTATGCCATGCCGTTGATGCGGCCGCCTTATGGGCGTCCGCCGCGGCCGATGGCCATGGTTCCGGAAGGATACGGCCCGAACCCGCGCGCGCCCATGTTGCCGCCGGGCGCCGAAGCTCCACCCCCAGGCGCCGGGCCCGGCCTGCCGCATGCGGCCGGCGCGCCCAACGAGCCGGGACCGCAGGCGGGACCACCGCCGTTGCCGCGGCCACGGCCCAAACTTGCGTCGACCGATTCACCCGATGCCAAGCCCGCCGCTGCAGCCGCGCCGCCATCGGCCCCGCAAGCCCAATCAAAGCCGGCCAACGAGCACGAAACCACCGGCGCGGTCACCGCGCCGCCGACTCCCGCGATGGCGCCGGTCGAGGAGTATGAGTGAGAGAGAGCTCGCAAAATGAAAGCGCCCCGGAAACCGGGGCGCTCCCTCTGATCAAGCCGACGTCGACGATTTACGCAGCAACCTTGGCTTCGACCACCCTGGGCTGACCATTCCCGATCGGGATCTGGCGCGGCTTCTTCGCCTCGGGGATCTCGCGCACGAGATCAACGTGCAGGAGACCGTTCTCGAGAGCTGCGCCCTTGACCTGGACGTAATCGGCCAGCTGGAAGACGCGCTCGAAGGCGCGTGCCGCGATGCCCTGATAGAGCACCTCGCCGCTGTTGTTCTCGGCCTTTGCCTGTTTCTCGCCCTTGATCGTCAGCGTGTTTTCTTTCGCTTCGATCGAAAGCTCGTTCTCGCCGAAGCCTGCCACGGCCACCGAGATGCGATAGGCGTTATCGCCGGTGCGCTCGATGTTGTAGGGGGGATAGCCCGGAGCGGCCTCGAAGCCGTCGAGCATGGAGAAGAGCCGGTCGAAACCGACTGTGGAACGATAGAGGGGAGCAAGATCGAAAGTTCGCATGGCATATCCTCGTGGTTGAGCGAAATGCGATTGGTCCGCCCGAATGGGCCAGACCGGTTTGTCCTGCGCAGCCCATTTGGGCCTGCGCAACCAGCATGTGGGGGGCCGCCGCGGCGCCCGCAAGAGGGGCCTAACAGCTTGAAAAGTCGGCAATTCCTTCTGGCTCAACGACCAACCTCTGCAGCCCTATTGCACCGGCTCGGGCGGATTGAGCCACGCTGGTACCCTGCTATAAGGCGTGACCCCAGCGCCGCTCGAAGGTCATGACGCTCGTTTCCATCCCCGCCAATCCGGTGCCAGCTGATGTCGTGTCGGGGACGCTGAAAACCCGCGACGGCGTATCGCTGCGGTTTGCGCGCTGGGCTCCGCCGCCCGGCCGCCGGGGCACGGTCTGCTTGTTCCAGGGCCGCTCCGAATTCATCGAGAAATATTTCGAGACCGTGCGCGACCTGCGGGCCCGCGGCTTCGCGGTCGCAACCTTGGACTGGCGCGGGCAGGGCATGTCGGACCGTGCCCTGCGCAACCGGCGCAAGGGCTATGTGCGCAACTTTGCCGAATATCAGATCGATCTCGAAAGCTTCATCAACGAGATCGTGCTTCCGGACTGCCCGCCGCCGATCTTTGCGCTCGCGCAGTCCATGGGGGCGACGGTTTTGCTGCGGGCCGCGCACGCGGGGATTCGCTGGTTCGACCGCATGGTGTTGCTGGCGCCGATGATCGGGCTGCCGGGCATGCGCCGGTCGCGCCCCACGCGTATGCTGGTCAGGACCATGCGCATGATGGGACTCGGCGCATCTTATGTTCCGGGCGGCGACGCATCGGTGATGATGCAGCGTCCGTTCGTCGGCAATCTGCTCACCTCCGACCCCGTGCGCTATGCCCGCACCGTCGCCGTGCTCGAAGCGGAGCCGTCGCTCGCGGTCGGCTGGCCGACGGTGGCCTGGACGGATTCCGCCTTTCGGGTCATGCGCGAGATGGCCGAGCCGGGATATCCCGGGAAGATCCGGCAGCCGATCCTGATCCTCGCCGCCGGTCAGGACGCCATCGTGTCAACGCCGGCCATCGACGAGTTCGCGGTGCGGCTGCGCGCTGGCTCCCACCTTATCGTTCCGGGCGCGCGCCACGAACTGCTGATGGAGCAGGATCGCTTTCGCATGCAGGCGCTGGCGGCGTTCGACGCCTTCGTTCCAGGCACCCCGCTGTTCGCCTGACGCGATCGTTGTTGGCGCTCATCCGCCGCGGCACCTGCGGCGCATGCGACCTTGAGAAAAAGACGCGACGCGGTGGACGACCGATCCGGATTCGCCGACGGCGCGCGTGAGCGCGAGACCGCGCACCTCACCCCTTGAGCATCTCCAGCGCCGCCGCATGCACGCGCTTGTCGCCGGCGGCGACGATGCGCCCGCCGGCATGGGGAGCGCCGCCTTCCCAGGTGGTGATGATCCCGCCGGCGCCGGCGATGATCGGCACGAGCGGCAGCACGTCGTAGGGCTTGAGCTCCGTCTCGATGACGAGGTCGACGTGGCCTGCCGCCAGCATGCAATAGGCGTAACAGTCGCCGCCGTAACGCGAGAGGCGCACCAGGTCTTCGACCCGGCCGAAGATCTCGCGATCGTTCGCATTCATCAGCCGCGGGCTGGTGGTGAACAAGACCGCCTGGGCGAGACCGGGGCAGGCACGCACCCGCAATTCGCGCTCGCCCGCCGGGCCGCTGTAGGACGCGCCCCCGCCGTCGCCGCTGAAGCGCTCACGGATGAAAGGCTGGTTCATCATGCCGAACACCGGTTCGCCCGAGCGCAGCAGGGCGATCAGCGTGCCCCAGGCCGGCATGCCGGAGATGAAGGACTTGGTGCCATCGATCGGATCGAGCACCCAGACGTATTCGGCCTCGGCGCGCTCCCCGCCGTATTCCTCGCCGATGATGCCATGGTCGGGAAAGGTCCGGCGGATGAGGGTGCGCATCGCGGTTTCGGCCGCATGATCGGCGGCGGTGACGGGATCGAAACTGCCGGAGCGACCCTTGTCCTCGATGCTGAGCGCCGTGCGGAAGAACGGCAGGATGGTCTCGCCCGAGACCGATGCCAGCTCGTTCACGAAAGCCGAAAAGTCGATCGCCGTCATGCCGCCCGCCCCTCGCTCATCGGCTCGTCACTCGACCTAGCGAAGACCGGCGCGCGCGGCAACCGCTCCCGGCTTGTGGGGTCGCGGGCGTCATGCGACGTAGAGCCGCCGGCCAGTGCTCGGTCGGTCAAAGGCCGGGTTCATGAGCATCCAAAGCAGTTCGCAAACGGCGGGCGCGGGCGCCGCCATCACGCTCGTCGCCACGCTCATCTCCGTCTACATCGTCAGCCAGTTCCTGCGCAATTCGATCGGCGTCATCGCGCCCAACCTGGCGGCGGAGCTCGTCCTCTCGCCGGCCGAGATCGGGCTTCTGTCCAGCGCGTTCTTCTTGGTGTTTGCCGCCGTGCAGATTCCGTTGGGCATGGCGCTCGACCGCTTCGGCCCGCGGCTCTGCCTGATGGTGGGGGCGGCAATCACGGTGGTCGGCACGGTCGTGTTCGCTCTCGCGGCGAGCCCCAGCGTTCTGATCTTCGGGCGCGCCCTGCTCGGGATGGGCACTGCCGGCTCGCTGGTGGCGTCGCTTGCCGTCTATGCCCAGCGCTTTCCGCCTGAACGCTTTGCCACCCTGACCGGCCTGCAGGTCGGCATCGGCACACTCGGCACGCTGATGGCGACCGCCCCGCTGGCGATGTCGACGGCCGCGATCGGCTGGCGCGTCAGTTTTCTCGCAGTCGGGGCCTTCACCTTGGTGGTCGCGGTGCTGATCGCCACCGTGGTCCGCGACGGCGCCCGTCCGGGCGGCCGGCACGAGAGCTGGCACGAGAGCCTCTCCGGCATTCTCGCCGTCATGCGCACGCCGTCGATGGGACGGCTGTTC
>DASSJW010000209.1:0-9845 GCA_035690995.1 Xanthobacteraceae bacterium | reverse complement strand
GACGGCTACACCATCGGCATGTTCAGCTCGGGCGGAATCGCGCTGCCCTATCTCAACGCGCAGGCCAACACCTTCGACGAACTTCAGCCCATCGCATTCTTCGGCGAAGATCCGAACGCCTTGCAGGTCAGCAACGCGAGCGGCATCGCCTCGCTCAAGGACTTTGTCGATCGCGCCCGGGCAAATCCGGGCAAGATCAAGAACGGCAACGACCAGCCGGGCGGATCGTCCTATATCGGCGCCGCGCTCTACGAGAAGCTGCTCAACATCAAGCTCACCAAGGTGTCCTATGCCGGTTTCGGCCCGACCGTGATCGGATTGATGGGAGGCGAGGTGGACTCCGCGACCGTGCCGGTGCCCGACACGATTGAACAGCACAAGGCGGGGAAGCTGAAAATCCTCGGCGTCTCCGCGACCGAACGGCACTTCATGGCGCCGGAGATTCCGACCTTCCGCGAGCAAGGCTTCGACGTCGTCGTCGGCTCGTGGCGTTGCATCGTCGGCCCGAAAGGCATCCCGGAGGATCGGCTGCGCTTTCTCGAGAACAACATCATCGCCGCGCTGAAGAGCCCGGACTTTCAAGCGAAAGCAAAACAATCCGGCTTCGTCGTCCAGCCCGGCGACGCCAAGGCGACCTATCAACGCTGGCGCGACGACGATGTTCAGCTCTATCCGATTCTCCTCGAGGCCGGTCTGGTAAAGGCGCGGCAGAAATAGGTCGCCGCGCCCGACCGACAGCCACCGCCAGGCGGAACGTTCGCCCGGGCCGGGCTCGGCGAGAGGGAGCAGCGAGGAGATGGGCCGCGCATTCGCGAGCAAGGATTTTCTCGCCGGCGGGCTTTATATGGCGTTCGGCCTGTTCGGCCTGTGGCTCGGACGTACCCTCGAGGCCGGCAGCGCGAGCGCGATGGAAGCCGGCTACTTCCCGCGGCTGGTCTGCGGGCTGCTGATCGCGGTCGGCGCGGCGCTCGCGGCGATGTCGCTCCTGCGTGCCGGCGAGATTCCCGAGCGTGGGAGGTGGCGGCCGCTGATCTTCGTCACCCTGTCGTGCCTCGCCTTCGCGCTGCTGCTGCATCCGCTCGGGCTCGTGCTGACGCTACTGGTCAGCATCCTGCTCGCTTGTCTCGCCGGCGGACAGATCCGCCCGGTTCCGTTCCTGCTGCTCTGCCTCGTCCTGATCCTCGCCAATGTCGGGATCTTCGTGCTCGCGTTGCGCATCCAGATCGCACTGTGGCCGGCGCTCTGACATGCCCGACATCCTGTCCAATATCGCGATGGGTTTCGGCATCGCGCTGACTTGGCAGAATATCGGCTTGTGCCTGTTCGGTTGCATCATCGGAACGGCGATCGGGGTCCTCCCCGGGATCGGTCCCCTCACCACGATGGCGATGATCCTGCCGGTCACCTTCTGGCTGTCGCCGGTGGGCGCGCTGATCATGCTGTCCGGGGTGTTCTACGGCGCGCAATACGGCGGCTCGACCACCGCCATCCTTGTCAAGATTCCGGGCGAGACCTCCTCGGTCATCACCGTACTGGACGGTCACGCCATGGCGCAGCGCGGACGTGCCGGCCCGGCGCTCGCGATCGCGGCGCTCGGCTCGCTGTTCGCGGGATCGGTGGTGACGCTGCTGATCGCGATCGGCGGCCCGCCCCTCGCCAAGATCGCGCTGCTGTTCCAATCGGCGGACTACGTTTCTGTCATGTTGCTCGGACTGGTGTCCGCCGTGGTGCTCGCGCATGGCTCGGTGCTCAAAGCCATCGGCATGATCGTGCTCGGCGTCATGCTGGGTCTCGTCGGTACGGATGTTTCGACCGGCGAGTACCGGCTGACCATGGGTCTCGACGTTCTCTTCGACGGGATCGGATTCGTTCCGCTGTCGATGGGGCTGTTCGGCTTGGCGGAGATCATGGTCAATCTCGAAGCGGCCGGTGGAGCCGGCGTGGAGGCCAAGACGGTGAGCGGGCTGTGGCCGACGCGCGCCGATCTCAAGCGGTCGTTTCCGGCCATGGTGCGCGGCACGGTGATCGGAACGGCATTCGGAATTCTACCCGGCGGCGGCCCCACGATCGCGGCGTTTTCAGCCTACAGTCTCGAAAAGAAGGTCTCCAAGACGCCGGAGCGCTTCGGCAAAGGCGCGATCGAAGGGGTGGCGGCGCCGGAATCGGCGAACAATGCGGCCGCGCAGGCTTGCTTCATTCCCATGCTGAGCCTTGGCATCCCACCCAATGCGCTGATGGCGCTTATGATCGGCGCCATGATGGTGCACGGGATCACGCCCGGGCCCGAGATCATCACCAAGCAGCCCGCTTTGTTCTGGGGGCTGATCGCGAGCATGTGGTTGGGAAACCTGATGCTCGTGGTGCTGAATCTGCCATTGATCGGAATCTGGGTGAGGCTGCTGCAGGTGCCTTACGGCTATCTATTCCCGACCATCCTGATCCTGTGCTGCATCGGCACCTACACGCTCAACTCCAGCACCGGCGACGTCATCGTCATGACGGTGTTCGGCGTCATCGGCTACGCATTCCGCAAGCTCGACTGCGAACCGGCCCCTCTCCTGCTGGGTCTCGTGTTGGGGCCGATGCTCGAGGAGAACTTCCGCCGTGCCATGGTTCTGTCCAACGGCGACTGGTCGGTCTTCGTGCAGCGGCCGATCAGCCTCGGCTTCCTCCTGCTGGCAGCCGCATTGCTGTTGGCGGTTGCACTGCCAAATATCCGGCGCAGCCGCGAGCAAGCCTTTCTCGAATGAGCGCCTTGTTTCTCGGGCGACGCCATCAATCAGCGGATGGTGGTCAAGCGCAAGGACGCCAATTACGATGCCGCGATCTCGCACGTGCCGGGGGGCGCGGCGCCGGGGATGGCTGTAGACATGCGCCAAGTCATGACGCGTAACTCGGTTCGGGCAAGGAATAATTGATGCCCGTCGGCGTGTTCTTCGATGGATTCTCGTCCACCGCCGAGATGCTCGAAGTCTGCCGCGAGGCCGAGCGTGCGGGTGCATCGAGCCTCTGGTTTGCTCAACATATGGGCTACCGCGATGCCCTGGTCTGGGCCACCGCGGCGGCCAGCGTCACGCAGCGCGCCACGCTCGTACCGACCGCGATCAGTCCCTATCTGTGGCCGCCGCTGCCGGTCGCGATGGCGATCTCGACGCTCGGCGAGTTCGCCCGAGGACGCGTGATCCTCAACGTGTCAGTCGGCAATATTCTCAATCTTGCAGAATCCGGGATCGAGCCCGTGAAGCCGATCAGGATCATGCGGGACTATGTCGAAGCGCTGCGTGCCCTGTGGGATGGCAAGCCAGTCATTCATGCGGGAGAGCTGCACAAGCTGCGCGGCGCCAAGATGGTGTTCGACCAAGGGCGGCAATATCCGATCTACATCGCGTCGACCGGGCCGCAGATGCTCAAGCTTGCGGGCGAGATCGCCGACGGCGTGCTGCTCTCGGCCGGTCTTACGCTCGCATCCAGCACGCGGTGCCTCGAACTCGCGGCCGGAGGCGTCCAGGTCAAAGGGCGCGACCCCAGGGCGTTGCGAAAATGCGCCTTCATCAACTGCTACGTCTCACGCGACGACACAGCCGCGAAGACGGCGATGCTGCGCAAGCTCGCCTTCCTGTTCCGCAGCCGCGGCCACGCCGACAACATCAAATCCTCGAACCTCGATATCGACCACCAGGCGATCATGCAGGCGCATGCCCGCCACGACTTCGACGGCGCCGTGCGGCTGCTGCCAGCGGCGGCCGCCAACGTCTTCGCCGCTGCCGGCACACCGGCGCAATGCCGGGCGCGCCTGGAGGAGTATCTCGCGATCGGCCTCGATGAGCCTATCATCGAGGTCTCCGGCAATAGCGAGGAGCGCAAGCTCGCGCTCGATGTCGTTCGCGATATTGCGCGGCGGTAGGGCGCGGCCCATGAGCCCTCTGTTGCAGATGCGTGGTGTCCGCCTGGTCTATGGCCGCCGGCGCCCCACCCTTGCCATCGAAAGGCTCGACCTCGAGATCGAGCAGGGGCGATTCGTTGCCGTGGTCGGACCCTCCGGCTGCGGCAAGTCGTCGCTGATGAAGCTGGTGACCGGGCTGCGGCGGCCGAGCGCGGGCAGTATCGAAGTTGCCGGCAAGGAGGTAGACGGCCCCCTGAAAATCGTCGGCATGGCCTTTCAGAATCCCACGTTGCTGCCTTGGCGCACGACGCTCTCGAACATTATGCTGCCGCTCGAGATCGTCGAGCCGCATCGCCATCAGTTTCGGCGCGAGCGCGCGCGCTACCGGCAGCAGGCGAATGCGCTGCTGAGCCTGGTTGGCCTGGACAATTTCGGCGAGAAATATCCGTGGCAGCTATCAGGCGGCATGCAGCAGCGCGCTTCGCTGTGCCGGTCGCTCATTCACGAGCCGGCCCTGCTGATGCTCGACGAGCCGTTCGGCGCGCTCGACGCCTTTACCCGCGAGGAGCTGTGGGACGTGCTGCAGGACCTCTGGATGCGGCGCCGCTTCACCACAATCCTGGTGACGCACGATCTGCGGGAAGCGGTCTATCTCGCCGATACCGTGCACGTGATGTCGAGCCGGCCCGGACGCATCATCGCGACGCACGATGTGCCGCTCGAGCGGCCGCGCCGGCCACGCACGGCCTATGAGGCGCGCTTTATGGACATCGTTGCGGGTATCCGTGAGCAGATCCGCGGCGAGCGCGACGAGCAGCCGCCTCCGACCCTCCAGCAGGATCACGCATGATGCAGTCCGAGCTGGTCGAGCGCGCGGTGCCCTGGGCCGCTTCACTCGGCCTCCTGCTGATCTGGGAGATCGGCTGCACGCTGTTCAACGTCCCGGAATTCGTGCTCCCGAAACCGACCGTCGTCCTTGCCGCCCTGGTGCAATGGGCGGGCCCGATCTGGTTTCACGCGAGCCACACGCTGATCACCACGGTCCTCGGCTTTGCGCTCTCGGTGGGTGCCGGGGTCCTCATTGGCATCGCCGTGGGGTCCTCGCGTTTGGCCTACCGCGGCTTTTATCCGATGCTGGTCGGCTTCAATTCGATCCCGAAGGTCGCGATCGTTCCGGTCCTGGTCATCTGGTTCGGCATCGGAGTGGTGCCGGCAGTGCTCACCGCGTTCCTGATGAGTTTTTTCCCGATCGCGGTCAATGTCGCAACCGGCTTGGCCACGGTCGAACCGGAGATGGAAGACGTGCTGCGTTCGCTCGGCGCCAAGCCGCGCGACATCATCGTGAAGGTCGGGCTGCCCCGCGCATTGCCCTACTTCTTCGCCTCGTTGAAGGTCGCGATCACGCTCGCTTTCGTCGGTTCGGTGATCTCGGAGTCGATCGCCTCGAACCGCGGCATCGGGACCATGATGGTGCAGGCCGCGAGCGACTTCCGCATTGCGCTTGTGTTCGCGGGCCTCCTCGTCACCGCGGTTATGGGCATTGCGATGTATGCCGGCTTCGCCACGCTGGAGCTGCGCACCACACACTGGGCAACGCGGCGCATGGACTTCGACGCCGATGATTAGGCTACCACTCCACTGGACCTCCGACGTGGGACGCGTCGATCAAGGAGAACATTCATGATTTACCCACTGGTTCGCGCCGGGGTCGCGGCGCTCGTCCTCGCACTCTTCGCTTCGTCCGGCGGTGCGCAGACGCCGAACGTCAAACTCACGCTCGATTTTGCGATTCAAGGTCAGCAATCGCCGTTCGTATTGGCCGCCGAAGGCGGCTACTTTGCGCGCGCGGGCGTGAACGTGCAGGTCGACCGCGGTTACGGCTCCGCCGATGCCATCACCAAGGTCGCGAGCGGCGCCTACGATATGGCCTTTGCCGATATCGGCGCCTTGATCCAGTTCAACGGCAAACAGGCGGGCGCCAAGGTCGTCAGCGTATTCCAGGTCTATGACGCCGCACCCATGCTCATTCTGTCGCTGAAGAAATCGAATATCACCAAGCCGCGCGATCTCGCCGGCAAGCGGCTGGCTTCGCCGCCCGGCGCATCGAGCCGGGTGATGTTTCCGCTGTTCGCTGTCGCCAACGGCCTCGACCCGGCCTCGGTAAACTGGATCGACGTCACGCCACAACTGCGCGAGACCCTGCTGGTGCAGGGCCAGACCGACGCCACCACGGCGCTCGTCACCGATCTCGCCGGGCTCGAACGCCTCGGGATCACCGAGAACGATCTCAACATCATGCGCTTCAGCGATTTCGGCGTCGGGCTCTATGGCCACTGCATCCTGACCACGCCGGAATTCGCGGCGAAGAATCCCGACGCGGTCAAGAAAGTCATCAAGGGAGTTGTCGAAGCGTTGAAGGCGGCGATTGCCGATCCTGCCGTGTCGATCGCCGCCATCAAGAAGCGTGAGCCGCTGGTCGACGAGAAGGTAGAACGCGGCCGGCTCGAGCTCGTGATCAAGAACGCGATCATGACCGACCGGGTGCGGCGCGACGGCCTGAGCGCCGTCGATCCCGACCGCATGAAGCAGACGATCGAGATGGTCGCCAAGACGTTCAATATTCCGGCGCCCGACCCCGCCTCGATCTACCGCCCGGATTACCTGCCGCCGCGGGCGGAGCTGCAGCTGCGATGATGCGCAGCGGATAGTGAGGCGGCCGATGTCTGCGGCGCCCTACCCGACGACGAGGAGCTTGTCGGTATCGAGATAGTCCGACAACAACTCGCAACCGTTGGAGGTGACCAGGACCATATCCTTGTTCTGCATGCCGAAGCCGAAGCCGGTCTCGTAGATCAGCGGCTCGATGCCAAGCACCATGCCGGCCTCGAGCGCGCGGTCGTCGGTCGGGCCGAGGTAGGGGTCCTCATGCAGGTGCAGGCCGATGCCGTGGCCGATGAAGGAGATCGGCGGCAGCCCGAGCTCGCCGACCTTGGCGAGATAAAGCTCATAGATGGCACGGCTCGACGCGCCCGGCTTGATGGCGTCCAACAGCAGATATTTGCATGCGGTCAGGTTCGCCCAGATCCGTTCGGCGTGGGGCGGCGGCGCACCCACGGCCGCGGTGCGGCAGACCCCCGCGTGATAACCGCCGATGATCGGAAAAATCTCAACGCGGCATACGTCGCCGTGCTGGAGCACGCGCGCGGTCGGGCCGACATTGGGAAAAACGCTACGCTCGCCGGTCGCCACGATCATCAGCTTGAAGTATTCGGCGCCCTGCTCGTAGATGCCGCGGGTGAGGGCCGCGGCGAGGTCCATTTCGGTCGAGCCCGCATGCACCGTGCGGTACGCTTCGGTGATCGCCCGGTCGGCGATGCGGGACAGCCGCCGCAGAATTGCGATCTCCTGCGGTGTCTTGATCTCGCGCAAGCGCGCCAGCATGGCCTGTATCGGCGCAAAGCGGGCCTGGGGAAGCAACTTGGAGAGGGCTGCAAAGTCACCGGCCGGCAGGTAGTCCAGCTCGACGCCGACCTGGGAGTCCGCGAGGCCATGCTTGCGCAGCAGGGCGGCGAGCACCTCCATGGCATCGAACGCGAACTCACGCCAGACGGCGATCTCCGTTCCCGGCGGAGATTTGGCTCGGATCGTGCTTGCTTCCATATCGACGACAACGAGCGCCACCGCCCCTTCGGCAGTCACCAGCGCCATGGCGTGACGCCAGCGCATCAACGGCTGCGTTGGCGAGAGAAAACCGGTGACGTAAGCGAAGTTCTCGGGCGAGATCGAAATCACCGCATCCAGTCCGGCCTCCTTCATGGCGCGAACCTGATGCGCAATCACGTCCTGGCGCATGCTTCAGCCCTTCCCCCCGACGTCGTAGCGCCGGATCTTCGCCTCGTCGGCGGCGATTCCCATGCCTGCGCCGACCGGCAATTCGATCGCGCCATCGATGAACCGCATCGGCGCGGCGATCAGGTCGTCCTTGTAATAGATGCCTGCCACCTGTCCGGACTGCGCCTCGGCCGGCGTCGAGACCGGAACGACGCAGGAGAGCACTGCGGCCGGCGCGGCGGCCGCGAGTTGCAGATTGGCGAGATTGCCGATTCCGGTCTCCACCGAGCCGTTGACGTTGCAGATGAGGCCTGCGGCGCGCGCCACCGCGGCCACCTCCATGGCGCGGTAGAGGCCGCCGGGCTTGGTCGTGTAGATCGATACGATCTGCGCCGCGCGTTTCTCGATGATCTCGATGACATCGTGCGCGTTCCACGCGCTTTCATCGGCCATGACCGGCGCGTCGATCGCGCGCGCAACCTCGGCCAAGCCCGCGATACCTTCGACCGGCTGCTCGAAATAGATCAGATCGAACCGCTCCATCCGCCGGTACGTGCGGATCGCTTCGCCCGGCGTGCGGTAGCCCTGGTTGGCATCGACACACAGCGCGACGCCTTGGCCGACGGTTTCGCGAATCCGCCGCACCATCTCGACGTCGCGGTCGGGATCGACTCCGACCTTGATCTTGATGGTGCGGACGCCCTCCTGTGCAACCTGCATGACTTCGCGCTCGGCCTCGTCGGCACCGATCAAGCCGATCGAATGGGTGACGGGAATGCGCCGGCGCACCGCCCCGCCGAGCAGGCGGTGCACCGGCAGCCCCCATTGGCGGCCGGCAAGATCATAGGCGGCGAATTCCACGGCCGCCTTGGCATAGGGGTAGCCCTTGATGCTGCGATCCATGCGCGCATGCAGCTCGGCGATGTCGCCCGGCAGGCCGCCCTTCACGGCCGGCGCGAGATATCGCGTGATGACCTCGATGGTGGTGCCGGGACTCTCACCGAAATAGCGGCCAAAATCTCCGCCCCAGTCCTTGAGCGCCGGCGCCTCGCCCCAGCCCGCACCACCCGCCGCATCGGTCATCTTGACCAGCACATAGCCGCCGATCGGCTCCGTCAGCCCGGTCCACTTGTGCTCGCGCCGGGTCGGCAAGGCCACGTGATGAAGCTCGATCGCGGCGATGGGCTGGTCTGACATGCGCGCACCGTGGGTCGGAGCGCGGACCGTATCGGCAGCAAATGCCGTTTGCAAACCGTCGTCGCTCTATGCCCCGCGGACGTTCGCGCATCGCGCGCGACTGGCGATGGTTTGCCGGCGTCCGCACGGCTCGGTAGTGTTTGCCGCCGCGGCCATGTGCGACACGCCCATCGAACCGATCCGGACTCGGAGCAAGACCTAGGGATGAAAATCATCGCGCTCGAGGAGCATTTCATCATGCCGAAGGAGGAGCAGAACCTTCCGCCCGGCGCGCACCGCGGCAATGACCGCGAAAAGCTTCTCGGCTTCGATGTGGTCGCCGAGTTGCTCAACCTCGGCGACACGCGCCTCGCGGCGATGGATGCCGCAGGGATCGATGTGCAAGTGCTCTCGCACAACCAGCCCGGCTGTCAGGCCCTCGACCGCGACGCGGCGATCCCGATGGCGAGAGAGGTCAACGATCTGTTGTTCGAAACCATCAAAGCGCATCCCGCTCGATTCGCCGGCCTCGCCGCCTTGCCGACGGCAGACCCGGCGGCTGCGGTGAAGGAGTTTGACCGCGCGGTGACCAGGCTCGGGTTCAAAGGCGCCATGATCAACGGCCATACGCGAGGCGCGTTCATTGACGACAAGAAATTCTGGTGCATCTTCGAATGCGCGCAGGCGCTGCAGGTCCCGATCTATCTGCACCCGAGCAAACCCCACCCCGCGGTGATGCAGGCGTATTTCGATGGTTACGAGGAGCTGGCGCTTGGGGCCTGGGGCTTCGGCATCGACACCGGCGCGCATTTCCTTCGCCTCGTCTTCGCCGGCGTGTTCGATGCATTTCCCGCCCTGACTTTCATCCTCGGTCATCTCGGCGAGGGGCTGCCGTTCATGCTCCACCGGATCGACGACCAGACCCGCCTCGCGGCCATGAGGCGCGGCCTCAAGC
>DASSJW010000208.1:0-4142 GCA_035690995.1 Xanthobacteraceae bacterium | reverse complement strand
TCAGTATTGGCCGCGAGTCCTTCATAGGAACGTCAAATGCAAAGCCACACTAGAATCATGACTTGCTAGTGTCCCTTTGTTTCCGACGTTCGTAAAAGCGGGTGCTGCGAGATGATACGAACGTCGGAAACGGGACACTAGCGCTGGCGCGGGTCGCGCAGCGGCGGATCGACCTTGATATTGAGGCGCTTGGCCGCCGCGGCATCGAAGTCGGCATCGGCACGGAACCCGCCGGCATGGATACCGTCGATGGCGCAGAGGTCGTCGACCTCGTTCACGTCGCCAGTGACACCGAGCGCGCCGACCACCTCTCCCGACGCATCGCGGATGAGCTGGCCGCCGGCTTCGAGAAACAATGGTCCGTCGGAGAGCTCGGACAGCGACTGCATGAACGCCGGCTTCTCCTTCGCCTTCTGCAGCACCTGTCGCGAGGAGCGGTTGAGCGCGAGCGCCCCGAAGGCCTTGCCGTAGGCGATCTCGAACCGCATCAACGAGGCGCCGTCCTGTTTCTGGAACGCCTTTACCCGGCCGCCGGCGTCGAGCACGATGGCGGCCAGGGCATAGGCCTCGCGCTTTTGGGCGGAGGCGAAAGTCCCCTCGATGATCCTGTTCGCCTCGGCCAGTGAAATTGCGCGCATGCCTGTCTCCCCGTTATCGCGGCCTCGAACCAAACCAGACTTTCAGACGCATCGGGCACAACACCGATGCTGCGGCCGCCGTCGGCACGGTCCGATGTCCCTGACACGAGCGGACGGACGCCGCGTTCACCTTGCTGCTACCATCACGCAAGCGCGGCGTCATTCGCAGATCGCGCAAGGAGGAAGCATGCCCTGCCCCACCCGGTTTTCCCGGAGCGCCGGCGTTCGCAGCCTGCCGTGGTGCCTCGCGCTCGCCAGCGCGCTCGCGCTCGGCGGCGCCGCCGCGCGCGCGGATGAGCCCACGCTGCTGCGTGTCAATGCCTTTCCCCAGGCCAAGACCCTGCCGCTCCACGCCGGCATCGCCAAGGGGATTTTCGAGCGGCGCGGGTTCAAGATCGAGCTCCAGCTCACCCAGAATTCACGCAGCCAGCGCGACGGCCTCGCCGCCGGGACATCCGACGTGGTGCATTCCGCGGTCGACAACGCGCTGGCGATGATCGAGATCGGCAAGCACGACGTGGTGATCGTGACCGGCGGCGACAGCGGCATGAACGAGTTCTTCGTCCAGGCCGAGGTCAAGTCGTTCGCCGACATGCGCGGCCGCACCCTCGTGGTCGACGCGCCCGACACCGCCTATGCGCTGCAGGCCAAAAAGATCCTGGCGCAGAACGGTCTCAAGGACGGCGCCGACTACAAGGTCAAGCCGGTCGGCGCCGGCGTCCACCGCTTCAAGGCGATGGTGGACAGCAAGGACAATGCCGCTGCCATCCTCAACCTGCCCTTCACCGTGCAGGCCGAGCAGCTCGGCATGAAGAGCCTCGGCCGCACCATCGACCTGCTCGGTCCCTATCAGGCCGGCGGTATCTTCGTCATGCGCGGCTGGGCGCGCGAGCATGGGCCGGTGCTGGAGCGCTACATCGCGGCGTTCGTCGAGGCGCTGCGCTGGACCCGCGATCCCGCCAACCGCGCCGAAAATATCGCGCTGCTGACGGACAAGCTGAAGATCTCCGGCAAGGAGGCCGAGCGCACCTACGAGCTCCTCATGGATCCCGGCTTCGGTTTCACCCCCGACGCCAGGTTCGATATGGAAGGCTTCAAGAACGCGCTGGCGCTGCGCGCCGAGATCGAAGGCGGCAAACCGGCCGCGCCCGAGCGCTATATCGACCTCGGCTATTACGAGCGGGCGATGCAGCTGGTCGGGCGGTGAGGTGCCACGCTTCTCAGTAAGTGCTCCTGTAGACCGGCAGCAGCATCGCGAGAAACGGACGCGGCACCACCCCCTCGGCGGCACCGGCGAGCACCGTCGCCGCCCGCAAGGCCGGCTCGACCGTCTCCACATTCTCTGCCGCATCCTCATCGGCGTCCCATTCCTCCCGTTCCGCTTCCCAAACCGCGCGCAACGCCGCCACGTGCTCGGCCAAATGAGCGCCTGCGGCAGCATCGTCACCGCCGCGGGCGGCGGCCGCCGCCAGGATCAGTTGGAGCATGCAGTGCTCCTCCAGTCGCGTATCGTCGAAACCCGGGATGACCGGCTGATCTCGAAGATCATAGCGGTCGGCGAAATCGGCTGCCCCGCGCCAGTCGCCTGCGTCGAGCAGGGCGTCGACGATGCTCGCAGACAGCGGTGGCAGAGACGAGGACGGCGCGTCCGCAATCGTCGAGAGCTTCGCGTAGTCCCTCCTCCCGGCAGCGATGTGGAACTGTGCGGCAGAGAGCGGATCGAGGGTCAGCCTGATCACCACACCTCGATCGACCGCGTGGACCTCCGTTGTGTGGGGTGCGATCACGCGGCGTAGATCCGCCACTTCTTCTGCTCGGGAGGGTGTTTCCTCGAGCGCCGCGACCTTCATCGCCGCGGCTTCGGCGTAGCCGAACGGCTGATCGGCCTCCGCGAGCACTGGTATCGGGATATCAGTTTGTCCGGCGCGGATCCGATAGGCAATGAGTTGCCATGCTCTGCCCGCGGCGGCATGGGCGCGATCACGGTGAAAGGGAATCGCTGCCAGCCGGGGCAGTACCGTATCGATCTCGCCCTGGAGATAGGCCTGTTTCCACAACTCGCTTTCGTTCGCCAGATTGATGTGCGGATTGGCGCCGTCCCGATGGGCGTGATCCAGAATCGCGAGCGCATCATTCCATTCGCCGCACGCGCCGAGCGCGACCGCTGCGTTCTCCGCAAAGCTCGCCGCTGCGAAGCTCGGCAATTCCGCATGCAGAGCCCGTATCACCGGGCCGCGGCGGAGCAGCGTCAGCGGCTCGATAAGGCTGTCGAGGGCCAAGCTCAGGTCGGTCTCGTCTTGCGGATCGACAAGCGCAATTCGGACGGATTGCAGTATTTCGAGCGGCCCGCCCTCGCGCACCGCGCTCCACAGGGAGACGATCTCATCGAGCGACTTGCTTCCGAGCCACTGCACGCCGATCTTGCCCGTCCCGGCGTCATCCACGCGGCGCCGGAGCCAATCAAGAGCACGATCGGAAAGGCCGGCGCACTCGGCCAACGCCAGATGGCTCAGCAGACGCCCCGACGGGTCGCTGCGAAACAAGGTTGAAAGCTTCTCTGCAAATCGCGTGGTTTCCATTTCAGGGGCTCGCGTGGTTGCCAGCAGTGGCCGCGCAGCGCATACGGTGCAAGCTCAGGGGCATGCCGCGCGTCATCCCGCCGACCCGTCGGGGCTGGCCAGGACCACGGTGTAGCCGTCGGGATCGCGCAGCCAGACTTCCCAATGGTTGGGGCCGCCGTCGCCCGCGGGCGGATTGCGATGGCGCGGCATCAGCACGTGCGCCTGCATCCGTTCCGCGCGGGCGATCGCGGCATCGATGTCGTCGACCTCGAACCAGAGCAGCACGCCGTTGCCGTAGGGCTTGACGTCGGGATCGCCGATCGGCCCGTGATGATGCTCGATCTCCCATCGGTGCAATTGCAGGATCAGGGCATTGTCCGAAACCAGGCGCTCGTATTCGGGGCCGCCATGGGCGCTGCGGCAGCCGAGCAGATTTTGGTACCACCGGCTGCTCGCTTCGACGTCGCCGACGGCGATGAGGGGTTGTGGACGCAATTGAACCTCTGCACGCTCGGGCCCGCCGGAAGACTTTCGCCGCGCGCGGCGAAGGCGATCGCTGATATCTTAAGTTGAAATCAATCCCCGACGCGAGCCCGACATGCCCGACTGGACCATGATCGCGATCGTGCTTCCCACGCTCGTCGTCGCCTACATCATCTTCGGCATCGCCGGCTTCGGCACCGCCCTGGTCGCCGCGCCGATCCTGGCGCACGCGATGCCGATCACCAGCGTGGTGCCGCTGTTGGCGCTGCTCGATTTCGGCGCCGCGGCGCTCAACGGCTTCAAGCTCAGCGACAAGATTGCAACAGCCGAGCTCGCCTGGCTGGCGCCGCTGATGATCGCAGGCAGCGTCGTCGGCGTGACGCTGCTGATCTCGCTGCCGGGAACACTGCTGATGTTTCTGCTCGGCGTGTTTGCCGCGGGCTACGGCCTCTACAGCCTG
>DASSJW010000207.1:0-3831 GCA_035690995.1 Xanthobacteraceae bacterium | reverse complement strand
CCACCCGAAATTGCTGGATTCTGTGTTTACTGGATTCCGGCTCTCGCTCGCTCTGCTCGCTCGGCCGGAATGACAACCAGTGTCGCAGTCTCACGAAAATGGTCGGCGAGGAGCGAAGCAACTTACGGCTGGGCAATTGACGGATAAAGGTCGTCCCAATTTGGATTTAACTCCTCAATGAGCCGAATTTTCCACGCCCGATTCCACTTTTTTAGACGCTTTTCGCGGAGAATTGCAGCCTCGACGTCGCTGTATTGTTCGAAGTAGACCAGCCGATGAATCCGATATTTTTTCGTGAAGCCATCTGCGAGACCAATCTTATGTTCGTAGACACGGCGCACTAGGTTGTTGGTCACACCGATATAGAGCGTACCGCCAATGGCACTGGCGAGAATGTATATCCAGTAATAACGTTCCATGCTCATGATGACACGCCGGTGTTCACTGGCTCCGGTCTGGCCGGATGATGACAGAAAGCACGGTAGCTGGCCCTCATGACCCGCTCGTTCCTTCCCGGCCTCGTTGTCGCGCTTGGCGTGCTCGCGCTCGGGCTCGTGGTGGCATTCACCGTCGGGCGCTACCCCGTCACCCTCGCGGAGCTCGGCGACGTCATCATCGCGCGGCTGAGCGGGCGGCCGAGCACGGCGCCGGCAGCGGTCGAGAACGTCGTGCTCCTCGTGCGCGGGCCGCGCGTGGTCGCAGCCCTGCTCGTCGGTGCCGCGCTGGCGGTCGCCGGCACCGCGTTCCAGGGCCTGTTTCGCAATCCGTTGGTCTCTCCCGATATCCTGGGCGCCTCCTCGGGCGCGGCCCTCGGTGCCGTGCTGGGCATCTATTTCTCGCTCGGCGTGCTCGGCATCGAGAGTCTTGCTTTCCTCGGCGGCCTCCTGGCGGTCGCTGCCGTCTATATCATCGGCTCTTTCCTCCAGTCACGCGACCCGATCCTGGTGCTGGTGCTCACCGGCGTCGTCGTCGGCGCGCTGCTCGGCGCAGGCGTCGGCCTCGTCAAATATCTCGCCGATCCTTACAACCAGCTTCCGGCGATGACGTTCTGGTTGCTGGGCAGCCTCGCTTCCACGACTGTCGCCGATCTTCTGCCGCTCCTCGGCCCGGTGGCGCTCGGCACCCTCGTGCTCCTGGCGTTGCGATGGCGCCTCAACGTCATGTCGCTGCCCGAGGACGAAGCGCGCGCGCTGGGCCTCGCCACCGGTCCGTTCCGCATCGCAGTCGTCGCCGCGGCGACATTGGTAACCTCCGCCAGCGTCGCCACCTCCGGCATCATCGGCTGGGTCGGACTGGTGGTACCCCATCTCGCCCGTGCATTGGTCGGGCCTGATTTTCCACGGCTCATCCCGACCGCGGCGCTGCTCGGTGGCGGCTACCTGCTGTTCATCGATACGCTCGCGCGCACTGCGGCGCCGATCGAGATTCCGCTCGGAATCCTGACTGCCGTCATCGGCACGCCGTTCTTCATCTGGCTCCTCGCCGGCATGCAGCGAAACTGGTCGTGAGCCTCGCCGGGCAGAATCTCACCATCGGCTATTCCGACCGGGTGGTCGGACGCGGCCTTGATGTGGCGCTGGAGCAGGGCGAGGTGCTGGCCCTGCTAGGCCCGAACGGCGGCGGCAAGACGACGCTGCTCAAGACGCTGCTCGGCATCCTCACGCCGCAAGCCGGTGAGGTAACCATCGGTGGTCGCTCCCTCGCCCGCATCTCGATCGGCGAGCGCGCGCGACTCATCGCCTATGTGCCGCAGGCGCACGTGCCGACCTTCGCCTTCACCGTAGAGACCGTGGTGCTGATGGGCCGCACCGCGCACGGCAATCTCTTCAGCCGACCTTCCGCGCACGATCGCATGGTGGCAGCACGGATGCTCGAGCAGTTCGGTATCGCGCAGCTTGCATCGCGACCCTACACCATGATCTCGGGCGGCGAGCGCCAACTCGTCCTGCTGGCACGCGCGCTGGCGCAGGAGCCGCAATTCGTGGTCCTCGACGAGCCCACCGCCAGCCTCGATTTCGGCAATCAGGGCAAGGTGATGCGCGAAATCCGCGCGCTCGCGGGAGCAGGGCACGGCGTGCTGTTCACCACCCACGATCCCAACCACGCGCTGCGGGCCGCCGACCGCGCCTATCTCCTGCGCGCGGGCGAGCGCATCGCCGAAGGCGCCGTTGGGGCCGTTCTGACCCGCGAACTACTCGAGCAGCTCTATCGGGCGCCGGTGGAGAAGCTTGCCGATCCGGCAACGGGTCACACGGCGTTTCTGCCTGGCTAGGGGCAGGCATTATCTCCGCGAAGGGATTGCTGCCTTCCGCGGACGACGGCGACCACCTATATTTCCGTGCTATGACCGCCACCAAGGACGACTACCTCATCCGGCCCGACCCGCTCGATCCGCGGCTCACCGAGCGCGTGACTGGCGTCGACCAGACCGGGCAGCCGATTGAAACGCGGGTGACGGTGGAGCGCGCGCTCACGATTTTCCTCAATTCGCAGGAGATCGTGACCGCGATGACCATCAACGACTATCCGGAGTATCTCGCGCTCGGCTATCTCCTCAACCAGCACATGCTCCTTCCCGACGACGTCATCACCGGCGTCGACTACGACGAGGAGCTCGCGGTCGTCGTCGTACGCACCAAGCGCAAGACCGATTACGAGAAGAAGCTCAAGAAGAAGGTGCAGACCTCGGGTTGCGCCCAAGGCACGGTCTTCGGCGACCTGATGGAGGCGCTGGAGAACGTCACGCTGCCGCAGGCGCAACTACGCACGTCCTGGCTCTATGCGCTCACGCATAAGATCAACACCACGCCCTCGCTCTATCTCGAGGCCGGCGCGATTCACGGCTGCGTGCTCGCGCACGAGGACAGGCCGCTGCTCTATATGGAGGACGTCGGTCGTCACAACGCGGTCGACAAGATTGCGGGCTTCATGTTCAAGCACGGCGTCGCCGCTCACGACAAGATTTTTTACACCACCGGCCGTCTGACCTCGGAAATGGTCATCAAGACCGTGCGCATGGGCATCCCGATCCTCGTTTCGCGCTCGGGATTCACCGCCTGGGGGGTCGAGCTTGCGCGCAAGGCGAATCTCACTCTAGTCGGTCGCGCCCGCGGCAAGCGCTTCGTCGCCCTCGCTGGAGAAGACCGCATCGTGTTCGACCAGAACCTCGACTTCGTCGAGGAGGAAAGCGCCAAGCACCGGCGCAAAGCCGCGGTGCACGATGATTGAGCTTCTGGTGTCATCGCGAAGCTGTCCCGCAATCTCCAGCGCTCACGCGCCTTGGGCTATCGTACCGTTCTGTGTCCGCTCCTCCTCCCGCAATTGGAGAGAGGGAGCGCACCGGGTTCACGGCGGGCTCAGCGCCGATGGGCCGGCAATCGTGGACCGCGCCAAGCAATGACTGCAGACAAGCCGCTCGGCCTGGTGCTTGCGGGCGGACTGGCGCGGCGCATGGGCGGCGGCGACAAGGCGCGCATCCGCATCGGCGGCAAGAGTATCATCGAGCGCGTGCTGGCGCGGCTTGCGCCGCAATGCAGCGCCATCATCCTCAATGCCAACGGCGATCCGGCGCGCTTCGCCGACACCGGTCTGCCCGTGGTACCGGATTCGGTGCCCGGTTTCGCCGGTCCGCTCGCCGGCATTCTCGCCGGGCTTGATTGGGCAGCGGCACGTGCACCCGAGGCCGCCGACGTCGTGAGCGTGCCGGGAGATTGTCCATTTCTACCGCCCGACCTCGTTGCCCGCCTCACGCAAGCCCGCCGGGAAGCCGGCCTGCCGCTTGCCTGCGCACGGTCCGGAGAATGGCGACATCCCGTGCTCGGGCTATGGCCC
>DASSJW010000206.1:0-11197 GCA_035690995.1 Xanthobacteraceae bacterium | reverse complement strand
CTCAGCTGTCGGCCACCCATCGGCGGGCAGGCCGGATTTGATCTGCAGATCCCTGATCGCGACCCGGCTCTTGAGACCGAGCACGCCGTCGACGCGGCCGACATCGTAGCCGCGCTTCTGCAGAAGCTCCTGCAGTTCGCGCGTCTCCTCGAACGTGATCTTCGGAATGTTTCCGCTGCCGCGGCTCATGGGCGGCGCGCCGTCGAGGCGGGTGGCGTAATAGGCCGCGGTCAGGGAATAATTGAGCGACTGATTCCACTTCAGATAGGCTTGGAAATTATCATAAGCCATGAAGGTGGGGCCGAATCGTCCCAGCGGCAGCACCACCGAGGCCGGCATGTTGTCGTTGGGGAGCGGCTTGCCGTCGGCCCGCGTCACTCCCCAGGCCGCCCACTGCGAGCGCGGGTGCTGGACCGAGAGGTCGGCTTCCTTCCAGGGAAGGTTGGCCGGCACGCGCACCTCCTGCAGCCACGGCTCGCCGCGTTTCCATCCGAGATGGACGAGGTATTTTCCGGTCGAGCCGATCACATCCGAAGCGGACCGGATCAGGTTGCGTTTGCCGTCGCCGTCGTAGTCGATCGCATGCGCCATATACTCGGATGGCATCATCTGGGTCTGCCCGAGCTCGCCGGCCCACGAGCCGATCATCTCGTCCGCGCGCAGGTCGCCGCGTTCAATCAGCCGCAAGGCGTCGAACAAGTGGCCGCGAAACATCTCCGAGCGGCGGCAATCATAGGCGAGGGTCGTCAACGACTTGATCGCCTGGTCCTTGCCCTGTCCGCTGCCGAAATCGCTCTCCAGCCCCCAGAAGGCCGTGATCACGGACGCGGGCACCCCGAATTCCTTTTCCTCACGCGCGAACAGGGCCTGATGCTTTTTCATCTGGGCGGCGCCGTTCGGCAGCCGTCCGCCGGCCAGCATCTTGTCGGAGATTTCCAGGAAGTTCTGGGCGAAGAAACGCTGCCCGCGGTCGATATTGATGATGCGCTGATCGAGCACCATGTAGGGCGCGGCCGCCGCGATCGTAGCCTGGGAAATACCCTGGGCCGCCGCTTCCTTCTTGAAGG
The DNA here is from genome assembly GCA_035690995.1 of Xanthobacteraceae bacterium. Lineage (GTDB taxonomy): Bacteria > Pseudomonadota > Alphaproteobacteria > Rhizobiales > Xanthobacteraceae > VAZQ01. The sequence goes on along the minus strand of DASSJW010000206.1, from coordinate 10,130 downwards.
CGGCGAGCCATGGTTCGAAGGCGCCGGTGTTGCGGCAGTTCGCCTGGCCCAATGCCGTCGCCGGGGCACCCACCAGCAGAACCGCCAAGAGAGCACCCACCCGCTGTTTCGCGTGCGTTATCATGTATCGGCCTCGCCGCATTTCCGGGCAGGCTGCCCGTCTGTGTCGCCACGCTTCGGCGACCGCGCTTCTTGCTCGTGCAATGGCAACTCGCCTATCCTAATGGGGAGGGTCGCCACGACACGACCCTGCAATACCAATACTATGAGTCATCGGCGCGTGGCCCACAGACGACGAATTTTCGACAACATCATGACGCGACCGCCGGGGCGTTTTTTGCGAAATGGAAGGCGTAGGCTGCAAAAAACGCGCCAGGCGCATGAATGCTAGGGCCGATTCCGATTCCGAGATAGCAGAACCGTCCGACGAACTCACGTGGAGACAGGACCATGCGACTTCATGTCTTGATCGCGCTCGGCATCAGCTCGGCGCTGGTGCTCGGCACCGCGGCGCTCGCGCAGCAGCCGGCGCCATCGACTCCCTCGGCGGCCCCGGTTCCTCCGCCGGACTATGGTCCGCCGATCACCAACGAGCAGGCCAAGGCGGTGGCGGCCGCCGCCCTTGCCGAAGCCAAGAAGAACAACTGGCGCATGGCATTCGCCATCGTCGGACCGGCGGGAGAACTGGTCTATTTCGAGAAGATGGATGGCACGCAGATGGCGTCGGGCGACATCTCTCAGGGCAAAGCGCGCACGGCGGTCATGTTCCGTCGCCCGAGCAAGACCTTCGCCGATCAATACGCCGCCGGCAACAGCGCCTTCATGACCTTTCCGGAAAAGCCGGTGGCATCGGAGGGCGGCCTTCCCATCGTCGTCAACGGCAAGATCATCGGCGCGGTCGGAGCGAGCGGAGGTACCGGGCAGCAGGACGGCGTGGCTGCAGCCGCAGGTGCAAGCGCGGCCAAATAATTGCTCACTGTGCGCGCCCGCAAGCGCGCGCCGTCGGCTCCGGCGTATTCGCGAAACGGGGATTGACCGGGTCGCGCAGCGACATCATCTAACGCGGCGAAGCCAGCATCAGGGCGCGGCGTAGCGCCTGGCTTTGGCGCGCGTCGCGCGGTGTTCTGGACAGGTAATCCTATGCATCCAAGTCCCCGGCTGGGCTGCGACTGCCAGCCGGCGGCAAGGGCTAAACCTATAGAAACGTTGGGAATTCCCGGCGTCTGCGGGAGGCGCTCTCACGCCATGTAAAATGTGCGCGAGGCGTAACCCAATCGTGCCGGGTCCCGTATAATGAGGAACAATCGATAGCCCCAAACAGTTTCCTGTCACCGAACCGTTACGATTTCTCCAACCCCGGGATTGGGCATGCCGCCCGCGACCTCGTCGTCTATCCTTCGTCGCCTGCGCGACGAAGGTGATAGCCCCACAATCCAAACCGCTGCACCGGCCGATCCACGCACCGTCTGGCGTGATGCCTTCCGCGCGGTCCGAGCGGAAACTGAACGCCGCGCCGCGCTGCTCACCCCCGAGGATCAGGTGGTGCAGTCGATGCCCGATGCCAGCCCGACCAAATGGCACCGCGCGCATACGACATGGTTCCTGGAGCAGTTCCTGCTGACGCCACGTCTCGCCGGCTATCGCGTGTTCGACGAGCGCTTCGCTTACCTCTTCAACTCGTATTATGTGGCCGCTGGCCCGCGCCACGCGCGTCCGAAGCGCGGCCTGCTCACGCGGCCGGATTGCCAAGACGTCACTGCGTTCCGTGCCCACGTCGATGACGCGGTCGAGCGACTGCTTGCGGTCGTCAAGGAGTCGGAATGGGCGGAGGTGATCCGCATCCTCGAGATCGGCCTTCATCACGAGCAACAGCACCAAGAACTGCTTCTCACTGATATCCTGCACGCCTTCGCGCAAAGTCCCGTGGCGCCCGCTTACGATCCGGATTGGCGGCCGCCGCGCGCGCAGCTTGTGTCCGGCGCGTTTGCCGACCTGCCATCGGGCGTCCAAACCATCGGTTTCGAGGGCGAGGGATATTGTTTCGACAACGAAGGGCCCGCGCATCAGGTCTACCTTCAGCCGGCGCGCATCGGGCGCGGTCTCGTGACCAACGCGCAGTGGCTCGAATTCATGGCCGACCGCGGCTACGCAACACCGTCGTTGTGGCTCTCCGATGGTTGGGCGACGTGCGAGGCGGAAGGCTGGAATGCACCCGGCTATTGGCGCGAGATCGACGGCGTGTGGATGTCCTTCACGCTTGGCGGGCTTCGGCCGGTCGACCCGGACGCAGCCGTCGTCCATGTCAGCTACTACGAGGCCGACGCTTTTGCGCGTTGGGCCGGCGCGCATCTGCCCACCGAGGCGGAATGGGAGGTGGCTGCGCGGACCAACCTGCTTGCGGATGCCTTCGGGATTGTCTGGCAGTGGACGCGCAGCGCCTACGCGCCGTATCCGGGTTTCCGCCCAGCTGAAGGCGCGCTCGGCGAATACAACGGCAAGTTCATGATCAACCAGATGGTCTTGCGGGGCAGCTCGCAGGTAACGCCGAGCGGCCACGCGCGCACGAGCTACCGTAATTTCTTTTATCCACCGGCGCGGTGGCAGTTCAGCGGACTGAGGCTTTTGGACTATCCCGGATGAGCGCGCCGAGCGTGCTTGACGACTGGAGTTGACGATGGCTGCGCAGACCGGTGCCGCACTTCGCTATGAACCCGTCGAGGAGGAGTCGTCATTCGCGCGCGACGTGATCGCCGGCTTGGCGGCACGGCCGAAGCGGCTCCCCCCGAAATACTTCTACGACGAGGTCGGGGCGAAACTGTTCGAGCAGATCACGGCGCTGCCCGAATATTACCCGACCCGTTGCGAGCTTGAGCTGTTGCGCGAGCGGGCACCCGACCTGGCGCGTTTCTTCCCGCCGGCCTCGGCGCTGATCGAATTCGGCAGCGGCTCGAGCAAGAAGGTGAGGATCTTGCTCGCGGCTGCGCCGACGATCGCTGCCTATGTGCCGGTCGACATCTCCTCAGAGATGCTCGTCCAGGAGGCGGAAGATTTGCGCCGCGACTATCCGCAGCTTGCAGTTCTGCCGGTCGAGGCGGATTTCACGCGGCCATTCTCGTTGCCGGCGGCCGCCGCCGGCATGGCGCATGTCGGCTTCTTCCCCGGATCGACCATCGGAAATTTCGAGCCGCACGAGGCCTGCTCATTCCTTCGCCATGCCGGACGCATGCTGGGACGTGGCGCAACCTTGATCATCGGGATCGACCTGGTGAAGGACGCCAGGATCCTCAATGCCGCTTACAACGACAAAGCCGGCGTCACGGCCCGGTTCAACCTCAACCTCCTCGCGCGCATCAACCGCGAGCTCGACGGCGACTTCGATCTTGCAAATTTCAGCCATCATGCCTTCTACAATTCCGATCGCCGCCGCATTGAAATGCATCTGGCCAGCAACAAGCGACAGAAGGTGAGAGTGGCAGGCCGGGTGTTCGAATTCCGCGCCGGCGAGACGATCCACACCGAGAACAGCTACAAATACACACTCGATTCCTTCGCGGCGTTGGCGCGGGGCTCGGGATGGCAGCCGATCACCGCGTGGACGGATGCCGGTGCGAATTTCTCCATCCATGTTCTCGTGTTCGAGGACCGCTGATTGGTCGTTCGCGTGCTAATGTTCGGATTTGACGCTCCTGCCAGCATTGCCGCCAATCGTTGGTAGGAATGGTCAAATCGCAGCCACACTAGAATCCGATACTTGCCAGAGTGCCTTGGTTCCGACATGCGTACGAGCGCGTGCTGCAAAGGAATAGGAACCTCTGAACCGGGACACGCGCTGCGCCGTTTTGCGTCTCGCGCTCGCTGATATGTTGGCCCCATGCCGATCTGTGAAGCCGACCCTTGGCGCCTGCAATATTTCGAGCACGCCGCCTGTCCGCCCGGTGTGAACATTCCGACCGAAGACAGCGATGCCTGGGTTTGGTTTCCCGATCATCGCTGGGTCTACGACAAGATCGCGATCGCCCAGAGCCAGGGGCTCGATGCCGGGCCCCATGGGGTCACTCCGCCGCGCTTTCCTGTGTTCTCCAAGCCGATCATCAACCTTAAGGGCATGGGAGTGGGCAGCTGCGTGCTGCACGCACAGGCCGACTACGAGCAGATGCTCACGCCCGGCCATATGTGGATGACCCTTCTCGCGGGCCGCCATGTCAGTTCGGACGTCGCCGTCGTCGAGGGCGAGCCGCGCTGGTGGCGCCATGTCACCGGCCGTCCCAGCGGGGAAGGCACATTCGACTATTGGACCATCCACGCCGCGCACGACCCCGAGATCGAGAACTACTGCGGCGCGTGGATTCGCCGGCACCTCGCGCGCTATACCGGCATCCTCAACACCGAGACCATCGGCGGCCGCATGATCGAGGTGCATCTGCGCATGAGCGACCAGTGGCCGGACCTCTATGGCGCCGGATGGGTGGATGCGCTCGTGCGCCTCTACCATGAGCGATCATGGGACTTTGCCGATGACGACCGCCGCGACGGATACAGCGTGGTGCTGTTCGGCCCGCACGGTCCCCGCTATCGCCATCCGCCCGACGCGCTGGTGACGCAGGTCGAGCATCTGCCGGGCGTCTCCAGCGTACAGATCACGTTCCACGAGGAGAGGGAACCCGAGCATCATGCCATGCCGCCGGGAGGATTCCGGCTCGCCGTGGTAAATGCCTGGAATCTGCAGTCGGGTCTGGCCGCCCGGGACATGCTGCGGTCGCATTTCCTCGCGCGCGCGGCGTGATGATGCAGCAAAGCGAAGCGTGCCCAGGCGTTCCCTCCGCCGCACCTCGGTTGCGCGCCACGGGCGCACATCCGGCATGCACCACCTCGCGCCGCTCAGTGCGCCTTTGCCGCCCCTCCATGCGGCTGCTACAAGGCCCCGATCCAAGGTGAGGGAGTATCCATGAAGATCGTTGGTTTCGAAGCAAACGGGGGATTGCATCTCGGGGTGGTCGAGGGCGATCAGGTGATCGATCTGCAGGCGGTGGACACCAGCATCCCGAGCGACCTCGGCGAATGCCTGCGCCGCAACAACGGCGACCTGTCGGCGCTCAAGGACGCCGCGAAGCGTGCGCCGACGACTGCGCGCCGTCCGCTCAAGGGTTTGAAATATGCCCTGCCGGTGGCGAAGCCCGGCAAGGTCATCTGCCTTGGCCTCAATTACCTTGAGCACGTGAAGGAAGGATCGCAGCGCGACAATATCCCGAAGTTTCCCACCATCTTCATGCGCTGCAATTCATCCCTGGTGCCGCACGGTCAGCCGATCATCAGGCCGAAAGCGTCCGAGACGCTGGACTACGAGGCCGAGCTCATCTTCATCGTCGGCAAGCGGGCCAAGCATCTCACGCTCGAGAATGCCTATTCATGCATCGCCGGATATTCCTGCGGCAACGAGGGCTCGGTGCGCGAATATCAGCGCAAGACCACGCAATGGGACATGGGCAAGAATTTCGACCGTACCGGTGGTTTCGGCCCCTGGATGGTCACCGCTGACGAGGTCCCGGCGGGAGGCAAGGGCCTGAAGATTCAAACTCGACTCAACGGCCAGGTCATGCAGTCGGACAATACCGACAACATGATGTTTCCGATCGCGGAGACCATCGCCTACGTCACCCAGGGCATGACGCTCGAGCCCGGCGACATCGTCTTCACCGGCACGCCATCCGGCGTCGGTCACGCACGCAAGCCGAACCCGGTATGGATGAAGCAGGGCGATACCTGCGAGATCGACATCGAGGGTGTCGGCGTGCTTTCGAACCCGATCGAGAACGAGAAGTAGCAATCGCTGCCCCACGCCCTGTCGGAGGAGGCATGCAGACACGCCTGCATCCTCCGCGCCAACCCGGCTGAGCGTGACGTCCCGATCCCGGACGAGCCGAGATCGGGCTCGACGCCGGCGCCAGGCTGGTCGCGGACCGGCAGCATCCGTACGAACGTTTCATACCCCGTGCTGGAGACACCGTCATGCCCACATTGAATATTCTTTCGATCTGCGGCTCGCTGCGCAAAGGCTCCTTCAACGCAATTGTGCAACGTGCGCTGCCGTCGCTGGCGCCGGAGGGCATGACGATCAAGCCGGCTCCGTCCTTTGCCGAATTTCCGCTCTACAACGCCGACGTCCAGAACTCGACCGGCTTCCCGCCGGCCGTGAACATCCTCGCCGACGCCGTCCGCGCCGCGGATGGCGTGATCTTCTGCACGCCCGAATACAATTTCACCATTCCCGGCGGCCTGAAGAACGCAATCGACTGGGTCTCGCGACTGCAGAACCAGCCGTTCGCGGGCAAGCCGGTTGCGCTGCAATCGGCCTCGCCCGGCCCGGTGGGCGGCGCCCGTGTGCAGTATGACATGCGCAAGGCGATGACATTTCTCGATGCCCACACGCTCAACAAGCCGGAAATCTTCATCGGCAATTGCGCGTCGAAGCTCGACGAGAAGACCGGCGAGATCAAGGACGAGACCACGCGCAACTTCATCAAGCAGCAGCTTGCGTCGTTTGCGACCTACATCGCCCGCGTGGCGCCGAAGGGCTGATGAACGTCTCCGCCCTCGCCTCGATCAGGAGCGCCCGCCGATCCGGGCGTACTCGACACCGGCACATTTGAGTGCGCAAGTCGGCCATCGCCGGCTCGCGGTGCTTCGAGACGCCGCCTCGGCGGCGCCTCGGCTTGAGGCCGAGAGACCTTGCCCTGACCCAGCGATGCGTTATGAATTTGCTGCTTGCCTCGGCGCCTCGATTGGCGCCGTTTGTCAAAACAAGGGGGGTGGCTCGTGGCTGACAAACAACTCGATGTGCTCGTGATCTGCGGCTCGCTGCGCAAAGGCTCGTACAACGCGGCGCTCGCGCGCACGCTGCCGGCGCTGGCGCCGGCCGGTTTGAAGCTGCGGCCGGCGCCGGCCTTCGACAAGTTTCCGATCTACAATCACGATATCCAGGACACGTCCGGATTCCCGGCCGAAGTGACGGCGTGGGCCGACGCCATCCGCAGCGCCGACGGACTGATCATCGTCTCGCCGGAATACAACTGGTCGATTCCCGGCGGCCTGAAGAACGCCATCGACTGGGTGTCGCGCATGAAAGACCAGCCGTTCAAGGACAAGCCGGTCGCGCTGCAATCCGCCGCCGGCGGCATCCTTGGCGGATCGCGCATGCAATATCATCTGCGGCAGTCGCTCACCTCGGTCGACGTCATTCTGTTCGGCCGTCCCGAGGTGCTCGTGACGTTTGCCGCGCAGAAGTTCGACGAGAAGACGCTCGAGCTGAAAGATCAGACTGCCATCGACCTGATCAGGCAGCAGCTCGCGGGATTCGAAAAATTCATTCGCCGCCTCGGTCCGAAGGACTAGCATCATGGCAAGATTGTCGGGCCGTACCGCCATCGTCACCGGCGGGGCGAAAGGCATCGGCCGGCACTATTCGCTCGCGCTGGCGGCCGAGGGCGCGCGCGTCATGATCGCCGATATCTCCGATGGCACCGAGCTCGCGCAGGAGATCGCCGCCAAGCACGGGGCGAATTCGGTGACCAGCGCCATCGCCGACGTCAGCGACGAAAGCTCGGTCAAGTCCCTGGTCGCAGCCGCCATGGAGCGCTTCGGCCGGATCGATGTGCTGGTCAACAATGCCGCGCTGTTTGCGCCGCTGCAGGAGACGAAGTGCACCGAGATCGATGCCGCTCTCTGGGACAAGGTGATGGCAGTCAATCTGCGCGGACCGTTCCTGATGGTGAAACACGTCGCCCCGCACATGATCGCCCGCGGCTACGGCAAGGTCATCAATATCGGCTCGGGTACCGCATATCGCGGCATCCCCTGGATGCTGCACTACGTCACGAGCAAGGGCGGCATCATGGCGTTCACGCGGGCGCTCGCGCGCGAACTGGGCGAAAGCGGCATCCGCGTCAACACGCTGGCGCCCGGCTTCACCCTGAGCGACACGGTGATGAGCGAGAACCCGGGCCACGTGCAGACCGCCCGCGACCGGGCCGTCCAGTCCCGCTCGCTGCGGCGCGACCAGCATCCGCAGGACCTGCTGGGCGCGCTGGTCTTCCTCGCCTCGGCGGACAGCGATTTCATCACCGGCCAGACCCTGGCGGTGGACGGCGGCAATGTGAACACCTAAGGCTCCCGCGGCGGCGGCCAAAAATCCCCGTTTTCCGGGCCTTCCGGAGGGAGATAGTTTCATTATATACTAATTGCCTGTTTTTGGATTATTCTAATCTGGACGACCCAGAATCGACCAAGGGAGAGCGCGATGGCGAGCGCGACCGCAACCCACCCGGCCGAGACCAAGGCCCCCGGCCCCAAGCACAATATCGAGGCGATGCGGGAGGAGTACTATCAACGCATTGCCAAGCACGGCATGACGCCGCTGTGGAAGGTGATGAGCAGCGTCGTCACCAAGGAGCCGGTGACGCGCTGCCAGCCTGTGATCTGGCACTATGACGACATCAAGCGCCTGGTGATGGAATCAGGCGGGCTGATCACGGCCGAGGAGGCCGAGCGCCGCGTGCTGATCCTGGAGAACCCGGGCATGCGGGGCGAATCGCGCGCCACCAATACGCTGTTTGCCGGCGTGCAGATGATCCTGCCGGGCGAGGTGGCGCCCGCGCACCGGCACGTCTCGTCGGCGATCCGCTTCGTGCTCGACGGCGAGGGTGCCTACACCGCGGTCGAGGGCGAGAAATCCTACATGTCGCCCGGCGACTTCGTCATCACCGCGAACTGGGCGCCCCACGACCACGGCAACACCTCGAACAAGCCGATGCTGTGGCTCGACGTGCTCGACTTTCCGCAGGTCAACTTCTTCGAAGCGTCGTTCGCCGAGCATTTCGAGCAGGCGACGCAGTCGACCAGCCGGGCGGACGGCGACTCGCTTGCCTTCTACGGCTCCGGCGTGCTGCCGGACGGCGCCCCCGCGCACATGAACCGCAGCCCGGTCATCAACTACACCTACGCCCGCACGCGGCCGATCATCGAGCGCATGATGAAGGCGGGCGACATCGACAAGCGTCATGGCGCGCGCGTGCGCTACGCCAATCCCATCAATGGCGGGCCGGTGCTGCCCACCATGGGGGCCGGTCTCGCGCTGCTGCCGAGGGGCTTCAAGGGCGAGAAGTACCGCTCGACCGAGGGCTCGATTTTCGTCTGCGTCGAGGGCCAGGGCACGACCACGGTCGACGGCAAGGTCCTGGAATGGGGCCCGAACGACGTTTTCGTGGTGCCGCCGTGGAAGCACTTCTCCCACAACGCCGAGAAGGAGTCGGTGCTGTTCTCGATCTCCGACCGGCCCTCGCAGGAAGCGCTCGGGATTTGGCGCGAGGACACCCGCACGCATTAGGCTAAGTCGGGGCGAGTTGCGCTCGCCTCGGCCATCGTGCCGAGCTCACCGATCCCGGTCACCCGGGATCGGTTTTTTGCGGGGTAGATGGCACGGAACGTTATGGCGCGACCTTCGCCTTGCCGAGGCTGGCGCGGCGCAGATGCGCGATGGCCAGCACGACGATCGCGCCCACGATCCCGGCCGCATTCACGTAATATCCGCCCGCAAACGATTCCGGCGGCAGCACGATCAGCAGTGCGAGCGCGCCATAGAGCAGTCGCGCCGGCACCGTCAGCCGGGTGAGCCCAAAGCCGACGATCCCCGCCGTGCCGACGAACAGCCCGAACAGGATCCGGCAGAAATTCCAGACGATGAGGTAGCTCGGCCCGTCCATGAGCAGGCTCGGCGTGAGCACGAACAGGAACGGCAGGATGAAGGTGCTCCAGCCGACGAGGCACGCGATCCATCCCGTGGTCCAGCCGTCGGTGCGCGCGATATTGGCGGCGGCATAGGCGGCGAACGCCACCGGCGGCGTGATCATCGACAGCATGCCGTTGTACATGACGAACATGTGCGCGGCCATCGGCGTGACGCCGAGCTTGACCAGGGCGGGCGCGAGCAGCGTCGCGGTCAGGATGTAGACGCTCACGGTCGGCAGGCCGATGCCGAGCACGAAGGCGAGGACGGCAATCAGCAGCAGCAGCAGAAACACGTTGTCGCCGGACAGCGCGAGCAACTGGAGCGTCATGCTGAAGGCGAGGCCGGAAAT
>DASSJW010000205.1:0-2588 GCA_035690995.1 Xanthobacteraceae bacterium | reverse complement strand
TTTCCGGCAGAGCCTGCGCATCGGCGCGCTCGTTCTGGGCTGCGTCATCGCCTTATTCAATCAGGCTGCGACAGCCGACGAACTGACCGACGCGCTTATTCGATATGCCGTGCATGATTATGAGCGCGCCATCGAGATGCTCACGCCTTTGGCGGATCGAGGAAACGCCGTCGCGCAGATGCAGCTTGGTCTCATCCACGCCAGAGGAGAAGGTGTTCCGCGCGACGACGTCGCTGCCATCGACTGGCTGACCCGGGCCGCCGAGCAGGGCCAGTCCGAGGCTCAGTTCGAGCTCGGCGTCATGAATCGCGACGGCTCTGGAACGCCCATAGACGGCAAGCGGGCAATATATTGGTTTGAGCGCGCAGCGGAAGCGGGCGCTCCCCACGCATTCAATGCCATTGGCGAGATGTATCTCGGACACCCGGACATCGCGCAGGATTGTGAGATGGCGCTGATCTGGTTCTTCCGCGGCGCGCAACTGGACAATGCCGAAGCACTCTACAATGTCGGTATGCGCTACCTTCTTGGTCAGGGAACCGAGCGGGACGAAATCGAGGCCTACAAGTGGTTCGATCTTGCGGCGGATGCGGGAATAGGCGACGTCCGCAGCAAAGCCGTCAGCGCACGGCAGGCGATCGGCGAGCGGCTCATGCCCCTGCAAGTATGGCAGGCAAAGATCGCTGCACGAGACTGGTTGCGCAATCGTGACTCCGCATCGGCATCTGTGGAGACGTTTACAGGAAGGAACAGCCCCAACCGACCCACCGCGCTGGTCCGTCACAGGCGGATTCAATGACGGTCGCGGCCGGCCAGCAGGCTGGACATTCGACAGCCGCGTTGAGCACCGTTTCGCTACGGCGACTCACTGCCCGTCGGATAGAGCTTGCGGACTTCGTCCCGGCGACGCAGCCACCAGGCGTAGGTTTTCGGAAGCAGATCAAGCGGATCGGGACCGCCCAACGCCTTGGCGGCGTGCACCGGCCAGTTCGGATTCCACATCATTTCGCGCGCCAAGGCCACGAGATCGCAGCGGCCATCGGCAAGATAGGATTCGGCCTGTTGCGCCTCGGTGATCAGGCCGACGGCCATGGTCGGGATGGCGGCCTCGCGCCGCACGCGCTCCGCAAACGGCACATGGTAGCCGGGGACGCGTGGAACCACGGCGAGCGTCAGCGGACCTTCGATGCCACCCGACGAGCAGTCCACCACATCGACCCCGCGTAATTTGAGCTCGCGCGCGAGCGCGACCGTGTCCTCGATCTGCCACGCCCCGCCCTTGCCGTCGACACAGGAGGCACGAAAGAACAACGGATGGTCCTTCGGCCACGCCTCGCGGGCAGCCTCGATCACTTCGAGGCAGAACCGCATGCGGCCGGCGAGATCGCCGCCATAACCGTCGTTGCGGCGGTTGGTGATGGGCGAGAGAAATTGCTGGATCACGTAACCATGGGCGCCATGGATTTCGCAGATGTCGAAACCGGCATCGAGCGAGCGGCGACACGCCTCCGCGTGGCTTTGAACGACGCGTCTAATGTCGTCGCGATCCATCTCGATCGGAACGGCCGCGCCCGGCTTGAACGGGATCGGACTGGGAGCGTAGCCGCGCCAGGGCGGCCGGCCATTCTTCGCGTCATCCTCCGTGAGCGGCTCGAAGCCCTCCCATGGAGCCTTGGTCGCGACCTTGCGGCCGGCATGCCCGAGCTGAATGGCGCTGAGCGCCCCCTGCGCGCGCAGAAAATCGGTGATCCGGCGCCAGGCCCGCGCCTGCGCGTCGGTGTAGATTCCCGGACAGCAATAGGTCTTGCGCGCGCGCTCCTCGACCGACGTCTCCTCGACAAAGACGATGCCGGCGCCGCCCATGGCGAATTTGCCGAGATGGACCAGATGCCAATCGCCGGGCTCGCCGTCGACCGCCAGATATTGCGACATGGGCGACACCACGATGCGATTGCGCGCCGTCATCCCGCGTACGGTGAACGGGGTGAACAGCAGCGGCGATTGCGGCTTTGGTGTCGACTGGACGTCTTCCTTCATACGGCAATCCCAGAAGTGGTGGTCGCGCGTATCATGAAGCGCGATCGACGATGAGCGCAACGGGTCCGCCGCCATCCGGGCCTTGATGCTCGGCGCCGCCGGACAGGTAGATCTCAGCGTGTCCGACGAGGCCCGCCAGCGCGCCGCAGACGAAGGCGCGGGCGGCGGTCGTGTTCAACGATTTGCGCAGGGCTGGTCACGCATGCCAATCTGATCTCGTTTCAGATCGCGATCGGAACGCTGCCCGAGGACAACAAGCTTGGTCTGGTTGCGCGCGAGATCGACGACCGCGACGTCCCGCGCGCAGACCTGGTGCTCGGACAGTTGCGGGGCCGCAACCTGCCGATACCCGCCGCGATTTTCGCGGAAAAGCTCGCGCGCGCTCGAGGCGATGCGCGCCAAACCGAGCACATCAGGCGCATCCGCTGCGGCGGGCTGAGCGTCCCGTCGATGCGAACCGCGATCGACTGGGCTTCAATCTAAACAAGAGACATTCCGTTCGGTCCCGGCGGCTCCGTCCTCGCGTTTCCAGCATGTCGAGCATGATGCTT
>DASSJW010000204.1:0-4406 GCA_035690995.1 Xanthobacteraceae bacterium | reverse complement strand
GAAATGGGTTCTCCCCCTGGATTTCGAGAAGTTCCGCGGCTTGATCGAACATTGCCGCAACTTCAGCATTTTGCACCGGCATGGCTCGCAACCTCACAAGGTGGCCTTGCGAACCGCGGATGATCTCCAATCGCTGCTGGCGTCATCGCCTTCCCGCAAGCCTGAGCAATTGGTCCATCCGCCCACTTCGTCCATGACATTGAGAACGACGCGTATTATTTGCGCTGTCGAAACGGCATTCCTTGACCTGCATCAAAGGCGACTTGGCAGAAGTTGACTGAGTTCATCTCGAGGGGGCGTGCATCGAGGCCAACTCGCGAGTTCCCGAGATTGGGGGCTGCCTGAATGAAAGAACGCCGAGGTGGAGGCGATGTGCCGGTAACAGCCACTTGCACAAGACCAATTGCACATGCGCGGTCGGGTCCTTGCGGCGGTCGCCCGCGGCGCCATGATCCGGGCAGATTGTGCGGCGCCTCGATCGTCTCAAGACGCGGCCGCGCCGGGACGCCGCGTTGCGGCGTGCTGGAGCGTAGGCCGGACTGAGTGCAATAACTCGACAGCGTGACGGGAAGCCCGATTTGGCCGATGTCCTCATCCTCGACGGCTCCCATGGCGAAGGCGGCGGCCAGATACTGCGAACCGCGCTGAGTCTGTCGACGATTACGGCGCGTGCTTTTCGCCTCGACAACATCCGTGCGGGCCGGCGCAATCCCGGCCTCTTGCCGCAGCATCTATCCGCCGTCCGCGCCGCAGCAGCAATCAGCGGGGCGACCATATCGGGAGATCGGCTCGGCTCGAGCGAGCTGAGCTTTGCGCCGAGCCATTCGCCGAGCGCAGGGTCGTACGTATTTGACGTGGCTCAGGCAGCCGAACGAGGCAGCGCCGGCTCCGCCACCCTCGTCCTGCAGACGATCGTTCTGCCGCTTGCGCTGGCCGAAGCTGCGTCAACGGTCGTTGTACACGGCGGAACGCATGTCGAATGGTCGCCGCCGTTTGACGATTTCGCCTACGCGTATCTTCCGGCCTTGCACATGATCGGTTTTCGCGTCGATGCCGAGCTGAAGCGCTGGGGATGGTATCCGGTCGGTGGCGGTGAGATCGCCTGCACCATCGCCGGCCGTTTGCACCGCGACGATCAGGGAGCCGCCTGGCCGTATCCCCTGCACGCGCTGGAGCGCGGCGCGCTGCGGCGGATCACCGGCCGGTCGGTCGCGGCAAATCTGCCCGCGCACATTCCGCAACGCATGGCGGATCGGGCGCGCGCATCCTTGGATGATCTGGGCGTTGCAGTCGACATTCAGGCGCAGCGGGTCACCGCGGCCTGTCCCGGCGCCGGCATCTTTCTGCTCGCCGATTATGCGCCCCTGAAAGCGAGCTTTTCCGCCTATGGCCGGCTGGGACGGCCGTCCGAAGCAATCGCCGACCAGGTGGTTGGCGCGGTGCGTGAGCATCACGCTTCCGCAGCCGCCGTCGAGCTTCACCTCGCCGATCAGTTGCTGTTGCCGCTCTCGGTCGCGGCCGGCCCCTCCGAGTTCACGGTGGCCCACGCGAGCGGGCACCTCATGACCAATGCCTGGATCATTGGCCAGTTCGGCATCGCCGGCATTTCGATCGAGGACGGAACACCGTGCCGTGTGCGCATCGAGCCGCACGGTCGCAGTTAAGCCGCCGCGGAGCCGTGCGCCTAAGGTGCATTCGGTTTCGCCGGAAACTGAATGTGCGTATTCCAGCTTCCTGCACTTATGGCATTTTCGACGACAAGCCGGTTTCCCGCATTTCCTGAAAACGGCTTTAGTCCGGCCGCAACAAACGATGACGCGCGAGATCCTCGCGCGTCCAAAGGGCAACTCCGGCGCAATCATCAATCGTGTCGATCGCAATGACCGCATCCGGATCGGTGAACGATATTTTGCCCGGCCTGCCCGTCTCCTTCGTTGCGGTGAGGAGCACGTCGTCGAGGAGCCGCTCCGTATCCAGCGTTCGCAAACCATGCTGCGCCGCGCGCCGATGCAGTCGCACGTGAAAGGAACGGCCCGCCAAGCGCGACGACCATTCGAGCATGATCGATTTGGCCTTGGCCTCGAACTCCTCGGCAGATTGGAACTCGAAGCCCCGCATCGCGGGCGCCACCCGCGAGATCGCGTCATAGAGCGCCGGGTTTTCCTCGGTCCGCCGTTCCACGCTTTCGAGCAGCACCATCGGATCTTCGACTTTCATGACAAGGACGTTGTAGTATGGGCTGCGCTCGACCGGCCCGAATTCCCGCAAGGCGCGGAGCGCTCGCTTGAAACCGTCCTGATAGATGCTGACCACGACGTTCCAGTCCTTCACGAGTCTGCCCCCTCGGACGACCGGCCGGCAAAAGCGGCCATGACCTCGTTCAGCATGCGCTCGTCTTCCCCGGTATAGCGGGGTGAGAAATGGAACGGCTCGACCCGGCGCACACCGGCTTCACGCGCGATCCGTCCCGCGGCGGCGGTCGTCAGGTGCGCGCGTTCGGCCGCAATTGCCGCATCCGCTTCCGCAAAGGCCGCCTCGATGAACAACAGGTCGGCGTCTTGGATGAGCGCAATGATGGCCTTGCGATTGGCCGGCGTGTCAGCGGCGTCGGTCACATAGGCGATTTTCTGACCAGGCGTAACCGTGAGAACGGCACGCAACGCCCCCAGCTGTACCTCGCCCATGTCCGATGTCATGGGTCGAGCGCTGATCCGGATCGGATAGTGGTCCGGCATGTTCTCGGTCACCGCGCGCTTGAGTTCACGCAGCCAAGGCCCGACCGGCAGCCCCATCTGCGCGAGTCGGTTCTTCCAGATATTGACATGAGCGGCTTCCTCGATCGCGAAGCCAAGACACGGGGTGCGGTGCTCGAGAATTGCGGCTGAGACCCGGAAGGTTGGCTCGCTGTGGACCACGCCGTCGACGATCCGGCCACTGTTGACCGCCTCCTCGGCAAACGCGCTCTTCAGACGGAATCTTACCGTGCGGGTGGCAAGCGAGGATTCGATTTCAGTCACCACGAAGACGAGGTCGCAGACATAGCGATCGACGAGATTCCAATGATAGGCGAGAAGCTTGTGATGCACGTGGTCGATGAAGCCCCCCGGACCGTAGAGGTTGATCTTCTTCTCCCGCCCTACGAGCAGTCTCAGCAGGCGATCGAATCCGATGAAGTGATCCATATGCGCATGCGAGACGAAGACGTGCTCGAGGCGCTGAATCTTGCGCGGCGAGAGCGCGGTGACATCGCCCAGGTCGAACAGGATCGCGCGCCTCTCGAACAGCGTCTCGATATAGAGCGCCGGGTCCCCGGACCGCCCGTTGACGAGACTAGGATGCAGAATTGGCCGCATGAAGTCCGGTAATCCCCAGCGAGCAGCGCGACATTGCGCCAGATCATAGTCGACCGCCGGGGGAGGTAGGCTTTCGGCGAAGCCGGGGTTACTCGCCGTCCCTGACGCGACCCTCCAACCCGGCCCGCAACGGCTTTTTGATCAGCCTCAATCCATTCGACGCGGTCGCGACGCAATCTGTTTGGGCAGTGACTTTATGGAGATAACCCATGCAGTTGCGATCCAGTGCCTTTCCGGACGGGACAACGATCCCGCGCCGTTTCACTTGTGATGGTACGGACCTCTCCCCTCCCCTCGATTGGAGCGACGCACCTGAAGCGACCCGCAGCTTTGTGCTCCTTTGTGACGATCCTGACGCTCCGGCCGGCACTTGGCGTCACTGGGCGGCCTACGACATTCCCGCCGATCGGGCGGCCCTGGTGGAGGGTGCCGCACAGCAGGGTAAGGGCTTCAAGCAGGCGATCAATGATTTCCAACAGCCGGGCTACGGCGGCCCTTGCCCACCGCGCGGAGACGGAATTCATCGATACCGTTTTCGTTTGCTTGCGCTCGCGGTCGATCGTCTGCCGGCCCGCAGAGAGCCCTCCTGCCAGGCTGTCGAACGCGAGGCGAACAAACATCTCCTGGCGGAAGCGATCCTTATTGGAACTTACCAGAGGTGACCGGTCGACCTGCCACAGCAGTCGCCAACCGGGCTGATGGCGTACGCGTTTTCGTGGGCTTGAGGATTGCGCCTGAAATCGCAGCCGAACTCGCGCAGCGTGTGCGGGGCCTGGAACGAGCCGGTGTTCGGCTCGTAGCCCCCGCCGATATCCACCTTA
This sequence comes from Xanthobacteraceae bacterium, assembly GCA_035690995.1. Taxonomy (GTDB): domain Bacteria; phylum Pseudomonadota; class Alphaproteobacteria; order Rhizobiales; family Xanthobacteraceae; genus VAZQ01. Next base: position 232 of record DASSJW010000204.1, on the reverse strand, counting down.
CGATTGTGCCTCCGTGGAATGAGGCTTCCATTCCCGAAGCAATCGAGAGACTTCGCCGCGTGGTCATCAAATTTGGCGGTTTCTCGCTGACGTTCCAGCATCTCGGCTACGGCCCGCAGCGGAGTCGACCGCGCTTGCTGTGGGCGGAATGCAAGGACAGCGATGAAATCGCCGAATTGCGTGCCGCCCTCCTTCAGGCTTATGGACACACCGACGAGAGGCCATTTCGGCC
>DASSJW010000203.1:0-12567 GCA_035690995.1 Xanthobacteraceae bacterium | reverse complement strand
CGCGACCGCGAGTGGCCTGACCGTGCCGGCTTGAATCGCACCGGCAATGCCGGAATAGGCCTCGATGACGATCGGGATGCGACCGCCCATGACGTCGTTGAGAACCTGGGCGGTGCCGCCGGAATAGGGAACCATCAGCAGTTTGATTCCAGTCCGGCTCTGCAGCAACTCGCCGGTCAGATGGGTGAGCCTGCCCGGTCCGTTCGTGCCGTATGCGAGCTCGCCGGGACGCCGTCGGGCCAGCGCGATCAATTCTGGCAAGGTGGCCACGCCGAGAGACGGCGCAGCCGTAATGAACATGGGCGATCCGCCGAAGTAGCCGACCGGCGTGAAGTCGCGCGGCACCTCGATCGGGAGATTGGCGGCCGCTCCCGGAAGGGCCACAAACGCCGAGAGAGCGGGGATGAAAAGCGTGTAACCATCGGGCGCGGCGCCGGCCGCCATACGGGCCGCAATGGCGCCGCCCCCACCCGGCTGGTTGACCGCCAAGACCTGCGGGCCCCAGACCTGGGTCAGCCGATCGGCGATGATCCGCAAGGTGACGTCGATGGCGCTGCCGGGCCCGGAATCGGTGATGATCTTCACCGGCCGCGTGGGATAGTCCTGGACTTGAGCTTGAGCTTGCGCCGGCACTCCGGCGGTTGCCGATATGCCCAGCAGCCACAACGAGACGAGGTTGAACCAGGACCGGTGCGCTTTCATGGGGCCCAGGAGCGCTCGACGCGCGCCACACCAGCGCGCCGAGCCCACGGTAGCCGGTGGCGAGCACGTCCGCGACACCAAACTGCGGCGTGGTCCGTGTCCGTCGCGGCCGTCAATCAGCCGCAGACGAGAGCCCGCATGCCATCCACGGCAACGGCGTGCCTCGCGCCGCCATCGCTAGTGTCCCGTTTCCGACGTTCGTATCATCTTGCAGCACCCGCTTTTACGAACGTCGGAAACAAAGGGACACTAGCAAGTCATGATCCTGGTGTGGCTTTGCATTTGACGTTCCTATGAAGGACTCGCGGCCAATACTGATAGGAACGTCAAATGCGCCACACTAGAACCAAGGCCACAGCTCAGGGAATGCCACCCGGCCGACCAGGTAGGCGACGACGACAAGCAGGAGAAGGCCGAGCGCGGTCAGTATGCGACGGTCACGAGCCGACATCGGAGTGCTCTTTGCGTGTGCCGAACCAGGAATGGCGAGAGGAAAGAGGCCCCGCCAGAACGGCTGATGACAGGGCGCCGTGCGCGTGACTTTCGAGGCGCGTTGCCCAGCCAACGGGTAAAAGATCAGGAAGCTAAAGAAAAGCCCCGCCGGTGCGGGGCAAGGCAGGACCAAATCCCAGGAGAGAGTTCACTCTGCTTAAATGATTCGCATGCCTATGTATTGGCTTAATTTCAGGCAAATCCCCGGTTCGTCGGCTCATCGCCGTAGGCCCCTCCGCCCTGGCGCGTCTGTCCGTTTGCGCGTTTGCGGCGCTAGCCGAGAGGCCGCAGGAGCACCTGTTCGCTCAGCACCGCGGACTTGCTCTCGGCCACCGCGTAGCCCGCCTGCGCGGCCAGCGGCGCGAAACCCTCGATGCCGCGGGGATAGAGCCGAAACCTGGTCTCGGCGATCATCCGCTTCCTCAGCTCGCTCGAACTCGTTACCGAACCTGCGACGATTTTCACCCCCGCACGCAGGGCTTTGAGATTGGCGACGATGGCCTGATCGGTGCCGTACTCGAACAGCCCGCCTTCGGATGAAGCGGCCATGATCGCGCCGCGCGACATGAGGTCGGCAACGAGCGTGCGAAGTTTCGCCGGGTCGTTCCAATCGTACGCGCGGTGCAGGAATTCGACGCCGAGGCCGCGGAGGGGCCCGCCGGGCGCCTGAAGGGCGGCAAGCGCGTTCGCCCCGAACCGGGGCCCGTCGTCCTGCGCGTCCAGCACCTCGATGACGATGGGCCGCCGCAGCAGCTCGGGCCGGCCGCGGTTGAGCACGATGACGGCGTTGATGCTGTCGAGCGCAGGCCCGCCGGCGATATTGATGAAATGCAGCGGGGCTGCCGTATCCGCAGCCAGCGGTTCGACCAGCGCGCGCGCGAGCAGCCCGGCGATTTGCTGCATGCGAAGCCGAACAAGAACGACATGCGGCGACCGGGCGATCATCCGGTCGAAGGGGCCGTCGACGCCGGGCGGCAGGTCCTTTTCGCCCAGCTTCAATATGTAGGTGCTGATGCTGTCGAGAAATCCCTTGTCGGATTGAAACATCGCGCGCATGAGGCGGGAACGCTTGACGGCCAATCCGAGCATGAACTGCGTGATCCATTTCGGAACGTGGCGGCGCTGGTGATCCCATGCGATGAAGGCGTCACGCTGAGCTTTGAGGCTCGCCGGATCATCCGGCACCCTGAACCGAGGATGCGTGACGTTGATCACGGGCAGATCGAGACCGCCCCGCGTCTTTGCGCGGACGATGGCGTTGAAGCTCTCGGCGGCCGGGTCGGCTTGCATTCGCGGTCCCTGGACGAGCGCCCGGCGATGGGCGGCGCTGCCGCTGGTCTTGCTCCGCAATCATGGGGCTGAGATGGCGGACGATGCGACGGCAGGTCAAAATGCTTCAAGCGGATGACGGTCCACGCCGAAGGCTGCGGCGATCAATTCCGCGCGTGACGCCTGATTTGCTCCTCTCGAGTCTCTTCGAATTCGTCGCGGCGCACGGGCTTGTTCCTGGCACTTCCGCGAACATCCCCGTCATGATCGAGTTTGACCCCACTTCGGACATTCGCCGCTCTCACCACCCACCGGCGGCGCATCGCAAATCTCGCGCCGGGTACGCGGCTCCCAATCGGTCGAGAGGACGGCGGCCTAGGTTGCCGCGCGGCGATCGTTTTCAACCTGGTTGGGGCCCTCCGATTTCGGGCGCATGTTGACCTGGATCAAAGCCACAGCCAGCATGGCGATGCCTATTTATTCATGTTTATCAAATGCCAGATTCTTGGCGCCCGCACGTGCAGCGCGTTGGTGCGCAAGAAAGATATCGAGGGCATCCCGCACCAACAAGTCACGGCTGGCGGACACTTTGGACATTGGGCTCATCATCGGCGGGGGTCTGGTCTTTGTACGGGGATGCCAGGAGATTTAACTTGGAATTGGCATACAGGCAGGCACCAAAGGGAGCATGGCATGTATCGTAATATTTTGATCGCAACGGATGGATCTGATCTCGCCGAAAAGGCTGTCTCACATGGGTTGTCGCTGGCCAAGGCAGTTGGCGGCAAGGTAACGGCCGTGATCGTCGAGACCCCCTTCAATGTGTTCAGCGTGCCTGAGTCTCAGATACGGCAGATGCCCGCGGCATTTGCGCAGCATGCCGAGCACGTCAAGCAACATGCCGGCAAGGTGCTGGATCACGTCGCGGGCGCAGCCAAGGCCGCTGGCGTTCCTTGCGATACGGTCCAAGTTGAGGACGATCAACCCTATCGCGCGATCATTAAGACCGCAGAGGACGAGGGCTGCGATCTGATTGTCATGGCTTCGCACGGTCGCAGCGGAATCTCCGCCGTTCTCCTCGGTAGCGTCACGAACAAGGTGCTAACGCACACCAAGATACCGGTTCTGGTTTGCCATTAAGTCAAACGGGTTGCTCCGGGAAACCGGCTTCGATTATGGGGGCAGCTGCAGGTCGCTTTTGCACAAGGGCGGCGCCGCGCACTTTCCATCAATGGAAGGAAAGTGGGTAAAGGGCGCATTCAAAGGACGCAAGGCACCGTTTGGTCACTGGCGCGGGCGAGGCCGCCGACGCCGGCACGGATGCCTCCCATGACGGATGGCTACGATCCCTGGGACAACGCGTTCACCACAGAACCTGAGGGCTTCCCGCATCAGCAGAGGTTCGGTCCGCATTCGAGCCTCGGTGGAACGGATCCTCGGTAACCCTTTGGCACCTAGCGCGTCTCCCCGGCCCCCCTAGGGTCTGGTCTGCATCCGCGAGCCCTTTGGCCTGTGTGAGCCAATTCACATTCGGTGCTCGCCGTTGGGAGTACGAGGTGGTGGGCGATCGTCGCCGGATGGAGATGATCATGCCAACCGTCAAGCAATTGGTTGGAATAGCAATTGCGGTCCTAACCGCGATCGCGGGTGCAAGCGCGTTCGGTATCAGCGCTGTTGAAAACAGCGCCACACAGGCCGCAATCAACCGCTTCACGCCTTCAAAGGCTGATTTTCGGCTCAACGATCATCAGCGGCTCAAAAAGATGCTTCTGCGCCAGGAAGGCATTGAGCTGCCCCCGAGGTGACGGCGGGACGCGCGACCATTGCCAACCGTATCGGAACGACTCGCGGCGATGAGTCGCGCTGACATTCGCGCAAACCTTTGCCGGCGGCTCCTCGGCGGCACCGCCAGGCAGCGCGCTTTTGGTCGGACGGATTGAGGTCCGCCAAACCGGCTCCGCGGATTGGGCGGCCTGATCGACGAGAGCCGCGGCCAGGACGCGCCGCCTCCGTCTTCCCCGCGCATTCTGCAGACAACCGATGTCGATTGCGAGGCCAGCGGCGCGCCGCTGGCCGGACTGCGGCCGACCGGCAGCGGCAGACCGCCGTCCGACGGCCGCGGTGAAAACCCACTGTCAGGTTCCTACGACGGCCAGCCGGCAGGTCGAAGGCAAGCGGCATCGCGCTCGGGAGAACGCAACGCATTGTTGCGACACCGATACGCGACGCCCGCTTTGCACCGCAGTCGTTCAGAATCTCTTTCCCTTCGTGCATATCCGGGTCAGTGTGACGCCCCGGGGTGACAGGAAATCCCCTTGTCGGCCCCGCCAAGTTGTCAGATGATGTGCTTGGGGCTTGGGAAAACGGTGCGTACATCCCTCTTGGCGCGGCGCTTATCGAGGTGAAGATAGCAGCTTGCTCGCGCATTCATCGGCGCTCGTCAGCCGGCGGTCCAATAAGAACCGGACATAGTTCATCGCTCAATCGACTCAGCGCCTGGCTTCCCGGAGGTTTCACTTGCGCCTCACCCGTCGCTCCATCCTTCGCACCGGCACCCTTGCCGCTGTCTCCCCCTTGTTTGGCCAGATGCCATGGCCGGCAACACCGGCGCGCGCGCAAAACTCCGCTCCGCAGTGGCGGCACGGTCTGTCGCTGTTCGGCGACCTCAGATATCCGCCCGGCTTCAGGCATTTCGACTACGTCAATCCGCAGGCGCCGAAAGCTGGGACGGTACGCTTGGTGGCGCTCGGCACATTCGACAACTTCAACCAGGTCATGGCCGGGCTCAAGGGCTTGCTGGCTGCGGCTGCCGGCACGATTTGCGACACGTTGATGACGCCGTCGCTCGACGAAGCGTCGACCCATTACGGGCTGATCGCGGAAGCGGTCAGTCACCCCGCGAACTTTGCGTCCGCCTCCTTTCGCTTGCGCGCCGCCGCCCGCCACCACGACGGCAAGCCAATTACGGTCGAGGACGTGATCTACTCCTTCGAGGCCTACAAGAAACACAACCCCTATATCGGCGCCTTTTACCGGGACGTCGCGAGGGTTGAGCAGAGCGGCGAGCACGAGGTCACTTTCACGCTCGATTCCCCCGGCAATCGGGAAATGCCGATCATCCTCGGGCAACTCAGGGTCCTGCCCAAGCACTGGTGGGAAGGAAACGACGCGTCGGGCAAGAAGCGCGACATCGGCGCAACCACGCTCGAGGCGCCGCTCGGCAATGGCGCCTACCGCATCAAGGAATTCGTTCCCGGCCGCTCGGTGGTTTACGGGCGGGTGAAGGACTATTGGGCCAAGGACCTGAACATCAATATCGGGCGCGACAACTTCGACGAGATTCGCTTCGAGTATTTTCGTGATCCAACAGTCGCACTGGAAGCGTTCAAGGCCGACCATGCCGACTGGCGCATCGAGAACAGTGCCAAGAACTGGGCAATGGCTTACGATTTTCCCGCGGTCAAGGAGAAGCGGGTCATCCTCGAGCGATTCCCCCAGCGCGACCGCGGCATCATGCGCGCCTTCGCCTTCAACACGCGGCGCGACAAGTTCAAGGATGCGAGGGTGCGACGCGCGTTCAATTTCGCCTTCGACTTCGAGGAGATGAACAAGCAGTTCTTCTTCGGTCAATACAAGCGGATCAACAGCTACTTCGAGGGCACCGAGCTGGCCTGCTCCGGCCTGCCGCAGGGGGAGGAGCTCAAGATCCTGGAACCGCTGCGCGACAAGGTGCCGCCCGAGGTCTTCACCACCCCGTATGCCAATCCGGTCGCCGGCACATCCGAGAACGTGCGCGCCAATCTGCGCGAGGGGATGCGGCTCATGGCGGCGGCAGGCTACGAGCTGCGCGATCACAAGCAAGTCCACGTCCGGACCGGCGAGGGGCTGAGCGTCGAGATTCTCAGCGTGACGAGCGATCCGTTGGGAACGGAACGCTTCAGCCTGTTCTACAAGTCCGCCCTTGCTCGCCTCGGTATCGACGTCGCCGTGCGAAGTGTCGACGATGTCCAATATGAGAATCGATTACGTGACTTCGACTTCGATATCATCATAGCCACATGGCCGCAGTCGCTGTCGCCCGGCAACGAGCAACGCGACTTTTGGACCTCGCAGGCGGCCGACACGCACGGCTCGCACAACTACATCGGCATCAAAAATCCCGCGGTCGATGCCCTGACCGAGCGCGTGATTTTCGCCAAGAGCCGTGGCGAACTGGTGGCGGCCACCCGGGCGCTCGACCGTGTCCTGCTGTGGAACCACTACGTCGTGCCGCAATTCACCGACGACAAGGTGTCCGCGGCACGCTGGGACCGCTTCGGCCGGCCCGATCCGCTGCCCGAATATGGCGGCGCGGCATTTCCAGCGGTCTGGTGGTGGGATGCCGAAAGGGCCGCCAAATGAGGGATCCTGGTGCCGGATCACGATCTCGCGTGGCCGGCTGTTTTCGACCGTGAGGGTAGCCACCTGCGCACTGCTCTCGGTCCGCTTGTGCTGACCATCGAGCATTTTGTAAGCACGGCAGTGCCAGCCTGGCAGCCAAGCCGATCATCGATCTCCAGATGCGCGCCCGTCAGAACACGTCGAGATCGCGGGCCGCCACGACCTCGCCTGCGTAGTGCCGCTTGAGCTCCTCGATGAGGACCTGTTCCGGATCTACGTTCGACAGCCCGCCGCCGGCATTCGACCGATGATAGATGACGAGGAGCCCCGGTCTCACCGTGTTCGCGATTTGCGCCAGCTCGATCGTCGACGTGTGGTGGGTGCGGCGGAACTGCTGGGAGCGCGGCGAGACCTGATGGTAGCTCGCCATTGAATAGGCTTCGTGGACGAGCACGTCGCAGCCGCGGCTGTGATCGATGAGCGCCGGCGTGGGCGCGGTGTCGCCCGAGATCACAATGACGCGGTCGGGCGCGTCGAACCGGTAGCCGAAGGAGTCGGCCATTTCCTCGTGCCGCACGGAAAACGCCGTGACCCGCACGTTGCCGTCCTGGTGGATGACGCCCGCTGCGATCTCGTGCGCGTTCACTTTGTAGCCGGTCGAATTGTGCTGGTTGAGGCCGCTGGTGCGCCCGTCGACGTCCACTTGCCAGGCCGCGAGGATGTGCTCGGTCATGGCCTTGATGCCCTTTGGCCCATAGACCTCGAGCGGCTGCCGCCGACCCATGACCCAGGGCGTGAAGACCAGGTCGGGATAGCCGACCGTGTGATCCGAATGCAGGTGCGTCAGAAACGCGGTCCTGATGTTGATGCCGCCGAAGCCGAGTGCCTTGACGCCTCGCTCGAAGGCGGCGCTCGCCTGTCGAATGACGCCGGGGCCGAAGTCGATCAGGTAGGGCGTGCCGTTGACCACGATGACCGTGGCGGGGCCGGATCGATAGGGATCGGGGCGGGGCGTCCCGGTTCCGAGCATGACGAGCTTCGTGGATCCGCCCTCGTGCATTGCGCAACCTGTCCTGCTTTCGCTTGTCGCGCTTTCGGATGACGACCCGGTTTGTCCTTCCCGAACGCTAGTCGACGTGCATGCCGGCGGCCTTGACCACCTTGGCCCATTTCTGGAAATCGGACTTGATGCGGGCGCCGGCTTCCGCGCCGGATGTCGGCGCGATCACGGTGTCTTGCGCGCGGAACTTCTCCTGCAGATCGGGAGACGCCAACACCTGCAGCACCTCGCGCTCCAGGAGCGCCGCCACCCGCCCCGGAATGCCCGCCGGAGCCGCCAAGACATAATAGGTATCGAATTCGAATTCGGGATAGCCGGACTCCGCGATCGTCGGCAGCTCCGGCGCGAGTGGCGAGCGTTCGCGCGTCGAGATGGCGAGACCCTTCAATCGTCCCGCGCGGATGTGCTGCGCCACGCCGGAACTGCCCACGAAACCGAACTTGATCTGGCCAGCGACGAGATCCGCCACCAATTGCGGGTTGCCGCGGTAGGGCACGGGCAGCGTCTTGAAGCCGGCCAGAAGACGGAAATACTCCATGGCCAAATGACCCGGCGTGCCGTTGCCGCCATGGGCATAGGCCACCGGCTCCTTCTTCGCGTAGGCGACGAATTCGGCCACCGAATTGACCGGGATGGACGGGTGCACGACCAGCGTCGTGGCCGTCGTCGCCATGATCGAGATGAAACTGAAATCCGCGAGCGGGTCGAAGGGCGGCTTGCGGTAGAGACTTGGATTCACCGTGAACGTCGTGCCGAGCGCCGCGAGCAGCGTGTAACCGTCCGCCGGCGACTTGGCGACGAATTCGGCGGCGACATTGCCGGCGGCGCCGGGACGCGGGTCGACCAGGAAGGTCTGCCCGAGTGTCGGCGAAAGCCTGTCCGCAATGGCGCGGGCCAGGAGGTCGAAAGGCGTGCCGGGGAGGCCGGCAACAATGATCTTGACCAGCCGCTCGGGATAGCGGCCGGCAGCAGCCGGAGTTGCCCTCGCGAGGCTCGCTGCCGCCGCCCCCGACAAGAACAGGCGTCTGGACATCATGGCGCCACCTCACACCAGCCGAACCCTTGAGATCACGATTGCCACCCTGGCCCCTTTTCGTGTTTCATGGAATCTCTGTTTTTCGTACTCCTCTTACCCATTTGACTAAGAGGCCCGGCATGCAATGGGCGGACCGGATCGGCCGGCGGATCAGGCTACGGGACCTGCACGTGCTCCATGCGGTCGCGCAAGCGGGCACCATGACCAAGGCGGCCGGCCTGCTCGCGATTTCGGTGCCGGTGGTTTCGAAGACGATCGCCGATCTCGAGCACACGGTCGGCGTTCCGCTCCTTGACCGCAGCCCGCAAGGAGTCGAGCCGACCGCTTACGGGCGCGCGCTGCTGCGCCGCGGCCTCGCCGCCTTCGACGAGTTGCGGCAGGGCGTGCGTGACATCGAATTTCTTTCCGATCCCGCGAGCGGCGAGGTGCGCATCGCCAGCACCGCCCCGCTGGCCGCGAGCTTCGTTTGCGGCGTCATTGATCGGCTCTCGCGACGATATCCGCGCATCGTGCTTTATCCGACCGTCGCCGACACCGATATCCTGCGCCGCGACCTGGAGGAGCGCAGCGTCGACCTCTTGATCGGCCGCAGATTCGGCCCGTTGGCGGACGAACCGCTGGAATTCGAAAGCCTCTACGACAACCCGTATGTCGTGATGGCGGGCGCGAAGAATCCGTGGGTTCACAGGCGCAGGATCACGCTTGCCGACTTGATGGACGAGCCCTGGGTGTTACCTGCGCCGGACAGCCCGGTCGGATCGTTTGTCGCGGAAGCGTTCCGCGCGCAGGGGCTCGATTTTCCCCGTGTCACCGTGGTCGCCTTTGCCTACGAGGTGCGGGTGAGCCTGCTGGCGACCAACCGCTATCTTACGATCCTGCCTGAATCCGTGCTGCGCTTTCCCAGCCCGCAGCACCGCATCAGGATGCTCCCGGTCAAGCTACCGCTGCGACGCATGCCGATCGGCATCATCACCGTGAAAGGACGCACGCTCAGCCCCACCGCACAGCTTTTCATCGATGCCGCCCGAGAGGTCGCGAAACCGCTGGCGGCGAGAAAGGCGTAGAGGCCACGTCCGCTTCGGCACTGTTCGGACGACCCCGTCAGATCCGAGAGCTGCGGTCGCAGGGCAGAGCGGAAATGCTCATCACACGCTCCGATGCGACGCCACGACCCGAAGCGGACCTCGAAAGGCATGACGCAGGGTGCACGCAAGATTGTCATCATCGGCGCCGGCATCGCAGGACTCTGCGCGGCGGTCTATGCACGAAGATGCGGTTATCAGGTCGAGGTACTCGAGAGGCATGATACGGCGGGCGGGTTGGCGACCAGCTGGCGGAGGGGCGACTACACGTTTGAGACCTGTCTCCATTGGTTGCTCGGCTCCAACCCCGACAGCGCAATGTATTCGCGCTGGCGGGAGGTGTTCGACATCGGCAAATTGACGTTCGTCAATCCGGAAGAGTTCGTACGCCTGGAAACTGAACACGGCGAATGCTTGCGCATCTACACGGACCTCGATCGTCTCGAATCGGAACTGCTAAAGCAGGCACGGCAGGACGCACCGGAGATCGGCCGCTTCGTATCAGCGGCGCGCAGGCTCGCAGGGCTTGAGCTACCAGACCCGACTGAGGGGTGGCCCCGCCGCTGGCTGACACTTCTCCGCAGCCTGCCGTGCCTGCCTTTGCTGCGACGTTGGTCAAACATAAGCAGCGAGGATTACGGCAAGAAATTCACCCATCCACTGCTGCGAGGTTTCTTCGGGGGCCACGAATGGGCTCAGATGTCCGCGCTGGCTTTGCTCTCCTCTCTGGCCTGGATGAGTCGGCATAATGCGGGTTACCCGGTTGGTGGTTCGCAGGCGATCGTGCGGCTGATCGTGGACAACCTCCTCAGCCTGGGAGGGCGCCTTCGATTGGGGACCAAGGTTGAAAGAATTCTCGTGGCGAACGGCGCCGCCACGGGCGTGCAGCTGGCCGGCGGTGAGACCATCGCAGCCGACTGGGTGATCTCCGCCGCTGATGGCCACGCCACCATCTACGACCTGCTTGGTGGCAAGTACACGGACAAAGTCACCGACAAGATTTATCGCACGCTGAAGACCTTTCCGTCCTACCTGCAGGTCTCCCTTGGCATTGCGCGGGACCTTTCGCAGCAAGCCGGATACGTGATGCGCCTCCTCGATGCTCCGCTCATGGTGGATCCTGGCACCCAGCTTCGGCAGGTCTCGTTCCGCTTCTTTCACTTCGATCCGACATTCGCGCCGCCCGGAAAGATCGCGGTCATCTGCTTTCTTCCGACCTATAACTTCCAGTTCTGGGTTGATCTGCGGCAACGCGACCCGGCGCAGTATCAGGCGGAAAAACATCGCGTCGCCGAAGCGGTCATTGCCATCCTGGAAAGGAGCGTGGCTGATATCCGCCCGGCCATCGAGGTGATCGACGTGTCGACGCCCGCCACCGTCATTCGCTACACGGGCAACTGGAAGGGAAGTATGGAGGGCTGGCTGTTGACGCCCGGTACTGGCTTCAGACCGCTACCGAGAACCCTACCGGGTTTGCGGCAGTTCTTGATGGTGGGTCAATGGGTCATGCCGGGCGGCGGGCTGCCGTCGGGTCTGATGACGGCACGATCCGCTATTCAAGCGGTGTGCAAGCAAGAGCGGGTGCCGTTCATGGCTCGACCGGCTGCTTTGACCTGAGACGACGCCACCCCAAACTGCTGGCAGCCGTAATAGCTCCTTCGATCTGGTTTGCTGCCAGTTTGGCGTCATGTTCTTCCCCGACCGACCATCGGGGCACCGGGAGGCAGAGCGGGCCCTCAAGCGCGCAGGTTGATTCCTGTTCAACCTATGGGATCGCATTGCGGAGAACGTGTTCGCGAACGATGTCACGAACGCGCTCGCAGCAGTCTTTGCGAGCGATCCGCCACGCTCATCACCCGCTCCCATGCGACGCGATTGACCCAACTGCGGCAATGCCGCAAATCGACGGCCAGAACGTCACGAGGAGAACCTGATGGAGCCTCAGCCGGCCCCGGCTGCCCGTGGTATGTCCGCTCGCCTCGGCTCTCACCTGGACTGGTACTGGACGCTGTCCCCACCTGGTCGCGCCGCGTTCTGGGCGACCTTCGGTGGCTGGGCGCTCGACGCCTACAACCAGATGACCGTGGGTTTCGTGCTGCCCGCCGTGACCGCCGCGTTTGCGCTCTCCCCCGCGCAGGCGGGGCTGCTCGGGAGCGTCGGCATGGTGACGAGCGCGGTGGGCGGCGCGCTGGCCGGGGCGCTGGCCGACGCGGTCGGGCGCGTGCGGGTGCTGATCCTCTCCATCGCATCGTACGCGCTGTTCACGCTCCTGGCCGGCTGCGCGCAGTCATACGAGCAGTTGCTGATCTTCCTCACGCTGCAGGGCCTCGGGTTCGGCGGCGAGTGGGCTGCGGGCGCGGTGCTGGTGGCGGAGTACGCGCAGGCGACGCAGCGCGGGCGGGTCGTCGGGACCGTCCAGAGCGCATGGTCGATCGGCTACGCCGGCGTCCTGATCGCCAACACCCTGGTCTTCAGCCTGGCGCCGCCCGAGCTCGCCTGGCGCATCATGTTCTGGCTCGGCGCGCTGCCGGCCGTCGTGCTGCTAT
>DASSJW010000202.1:0-8410 GCA_035690995.1 Xanthobacteraceae bacterium | reverse complement strand
CGATTGCACGCAAGTGAGCCGGCGCGCGGCCGACGCCGAGCGGGCGCGCCCGCGTCGCGAGCGCCTCGATCAGATCATCGATCGGGACATCAGGATAGACGTGATGGCCGACCGCCACCTCGCGATCAAAGGCGCGCATCGTGCGCCGGGGATCGAGCCGGCGCTGCGAAAGCGCGAAATTGGTATCGGAGAGGATCACGCCAAGCAGCAGCAGCGCGTCTGCTTCTTCGACCATGTGGGCGATGGCGGGATCGCCGGCGGCGCCAAGATATGTGCCGAGCAGAATGTCGGGCGCACCCTCGAGCAAGCCGCGTCCCATGAAGGTCGTGACGACCGGGATGCCGAGCTTGCGCGCCAGCGCCGTCACCCGGTGCTCGAGATTGTAGCGGCGGATTTCCACGTCGACGAGGATGACCGGGGCGCTGGATTGCGCCAGCTTTTCGATGATCTCGTCGGCGCACTCGGCAAGGGCGTCGGGATCGGCTGAACGCCGCGCTAGCACTGGCACCGCCGCGGCCGGCACCGCCGTCATGTCACGCGGCAGCTCGATATAGACTGGCAGGGACCGTTCGCGGGCGCTTCGCAGCACGCGCGCGATCTCCGCCGGCGCGGTATCGGCATCGGCCAGCACGGCCTGGTCGCAGGTGATCTCCCGGTAGACCGCCGTCTGGGTGTCGATCGAGCGCGCCTGGTGATGGAGCGCAAAGCCGCTGGTGCGCTCGTGCGCGCCGGGGGCGCCGGCGATCACCACGACCGGCGAGCGCTCGGCATAGGCGCCGGCAATGGCGTTGACCAGATTGAAGGCGCCTGCCCCGTAGGTGACCACCGCCACGCCAAGTCCGGCGTGGTAGCGCGCCGCGGCATCGGCCGCGAAGCCGACGCCCGGCTCGTGGCTCAGCGTGTAGTGCGGGAGGATCCCGCTCTCCTCGATCACCTTGTAGAACGGCAGCACGAAATCGCCGGGGATGCCGAAGATTTCGCGGGCGCCGTGGTCCTTCAGACCCTGCAGCAGGGAGATGGCGAACATGGCGCGATTTGGCCTATCTGCCACGCAAACGCAAAGGGGTCCCGCAGCATGCCGGCTCGCACCAGCCCGCTGCGGGACCCTTATTGCTGCGGATCAGAATTGGCTCGCGGCAAGGCCGCGCGCAACAACGCTCAGGCCTTGCACTTGATGGTCTTGCTCGCCTTCCAGGACGTGACCTGGATTGCCGTCCCTCCGCACATGCCCGGGCCCGAGGGCGTGCCCCAGACGTCGACGGCCGTCCCTGGCGGGATCCACGGATTGGCGTTCCAGAGAGAATAGGTCCCCTTCGATGTTGAGACCCCCAGGCAGTACGGCGCTTGCACATAAGTGCAGCCGCGCGCAATCGGCGCTGGGCCTTTGGCGACGGCTTTCGCCTTCTTCTTGGCGGCGGCTTCCGCCCCGCTCACCGCCAAGGCTCCGCACAGCGCTAATGTCAACGTCAGCCAATGTCTTGCAGCCACGTCAAACCCTCCCTGGTTATTGTACTGGACGCGGCGACTTTAGGATTGGGCCGACAACATCTCAACACAATTTAGCCAGGATTTGACCAAGATCGCGCCGTGCTGCAGATGGATCAGCCGACGCCTCACCTTACGCCACGCTTGCGAGATTCCCTGAAGCGCGCCGCCGGAGCGACGGCAAAATCCGGCACGCCTCGGTCAAAACGGAATCTCGTCGTCCATGTCGCTGCGCTTGCCGGCGCCGGCCATCGCGGGCTTGCGCTCACGCGTCGATGGACCGGACGATCCGAAATCGCCGCCGGCATCGTCGGAGCCGATTTCACCGCCGCCGCCAGCGCGGTCCAGCATCGTCAGTTGCGAGTTGAAGCCCTGCAGCACCACTTCGGTGGAGTATTTGTCCTGCCCGGATTGATCCTGCCATTTGCGTGTCTGCAGCGAGCCTTCGAGATAAACCTTCGAGCCCTTCTTGAGGTACTGCTCGGCAATCCGGCAAAGCCCCTCGTTGAAGATGACGACCCGGTGCCACTCGGTTTTTTCCCGGCGCTCGCCAGTTGCCTTGTCGCGCCAGGATTCCGACGTGGCCACGCTCAAGTTTGCGATCGGGCGGCCGTCCTGCGTGCGCCTGATTTCCGGATCCTTTCCAAGATTGCCGATGAGGATCACCTTGTTCACGCTACCGGCCATGACCTTCTCCTGCTGATTGCTGCCGCCACCCTAGTCCCAACGCCGCGCGCGAGTCGCCGCCTAACCCCCCGCTGTCATGCTTTTCCACAGTGCAGGGGACCAACCCGGGCTCAGGGCATGTTCTCTTTTTGTTCTTAGCATTGTGACGAACCAAATGCAATTTGCCGGGCAGGATTTTTCGCCTCAGCGGAGGGCCATCTTGCCTTGAGCTGGCGCGGGCAGGCTGCGCTGCAGCCAGAGAAATAAGAAGCCGATCAGGGGGACCAAGATGTCGCTGTAAAAAATGACCCCGGCGTTCCCGGGGGCGAAATTGTGCGCGGCGATCATCTGGTAGACGTGGCCGGCCGCCGCACCCCAGAGAAAGCAGGCCGGCCCGACGACGGCAGCGAGCCGCATGTCGAAGCTGCCCTTGAACGCCAGCAGGCCTACGGCGGCAAAGCCGAGGCTGGCAAAGCCCACCTCCAGTTGGAACGGGCTGTCCTCCCATCCGATGAATGCCGCGGTCATCTTTCCGAAGAAAACATGCAGAACGAAATTGTAGAAATTCGCGATCGCGATGGAGAACAGCAGAAAATACGAGAACAGCGCTTCGACGATCACGGCGGGGCTGCGCGGCCGACGCGCGTGCCAAAGCGCAATAGCCGACGCGATGAGGCCCCCCACAAAGAACGTCAGGGTGAAATTGCCGAGCACGAATTCGATGACGTCTCTCATCAGGTTCTCCGCAACGCCCGCGCCAAATCGTCCCCTCCCCGGTCACAGCGCTCCTTGCAGAAAGCGCAGCATCTGCGGGGCTGCCTGGGCACCGTAGCTTCCCGGCTCCTCGACCGGCTCGCTCGCCCAGAAATGTCCCGAGCCGGGAACGACGATGCTGCGCGCAAAGAAACCGGCCTGCTTGAGCGCGGTCAGGAAGACCTGCGATTGGGTCTGCGGATCGACGATGTCGTCGTTGGTGCCGTGGATGAGCAGAAACCGCGTCCTGGTCTTTTCGTTCTTCTCGACGGTGGCGTAGCTTGTCGGCGAGGCATCGAAGTAGATGCGGCGGTTCTGCATCGGCGACGCGCCGAGGAATTTCTCGCTGATCTGATCGCGCGGGCGGGTGATCTGATCGTGCAACCACTGCGCCTGCATGTCGTAGACGCCGTAAAAGCCGATCACCGACTTCACGTTGGCGGCCGTCGCGACATGCGGGTCGCTGCGATACTCAGTCGAGAACAAGGGCTCGTCGCCGGCCAGCGCAACCAGCGCGGTAAGATGCGCGCCGGCCGAGTCGCCCATCAGCCCGATGCGATCGGGATCGATGCCGAGCCGCGCGGCGTTGGCGCGAGCGAACTGAATGGCGGCTTTGACATCATAGACCGCCCCGGGAAACGTCTTGGCGCCGGGCTTCGACAGCCGGTAGCTGATCGCAAAGACTGCGAAGCCATGCTTGGCCAGGAAAGTTCCCCAATGCCGGTAGGTGATGGGGCCGCCGACCTGCCATCCGCCGCCGTGCACCGCGATCACCAGTGGCGCCTTGTCGAGGCCTTTCGGCAGATAGAGATCGCCGGCCAGGGCGACCCCGTCATGCTGCGCGTATTCGATCTTGGCCTGCGTCGAGACCGCGTAGGTCGATGGCGGGGTTTGCGCCTGGGCAGCCGCCGCCACCGATGCGAGCGCGAATGCTGTCAGCAAGGCCTTCATGGTCGCTCTCCTCCTCAATCCTGCCCATCCGGCCGGGCACGGTATGGGTCCGAAGCTTTCATCGTCCGCGGAGGGTTGTCCACAGCCGTCCGGCGCCGAATGACCGGCTTGCCGGCGGCGCACTAGCGAAAGGCACCTGTTCTCACTACGTTCCTGAAGTCCACGCGCGCCAATCTGCGTCGGGACTTCGTCGATCTCGCCGATCTGCCCGCGCCGATGGACCGCATGAACGATCTCTTCAACAAGAGCCGACCTCGCCGCCAGGGATCGTCTGAAGGCGCCCGGGTGATCGCGATCCGCGGCGCCCGCGAACACAATCTCAAGAACGTCGATCTCGAGATTCCACGCGACCAGCTCGTGGTATTCACCGGGCTTTCGGGTTCGGGCAAATCCTCGCTCGCCTTCGACACGATCTACGCCGAAGGCCAGCGCCGCTACGTGGAATCGCTCTCCGCCTATGCCCGCCAGTTCCTGGAGATGATGCAAAAACCGGACGTCGACCAGATCGACGGCCTCTCCCCTGCCATCTCGATCGAGCAGAAGACCACCTCGCGCAACCCGCGTTCGACCGTCGGCACCGTCACCGAGATCTACGACTACATGCGGCTGCTGTGGGCGCGCGTGGGCGTGCCCTATTCGCCGGCGACCGGGTTGCCGATCGAAAGCCAGACCGTTTCGCAGATGGTCGACCGGGTGATGGCGCTGCCCGAGGGCACCCGGCTCTATCTGCTCGCCCCGGTGGTCCGCGGTCGCAAGGGCGAGTACCGCAAGGAGCTCGCCGACTACATGAAGCGCGGCTTCCAGCGGGTGAAGATCGACGGCAAGTTCTACGAGATTGCCGACGCTCCGACGCTCGACAAGAAGTTCAAGCACGACCTCGACGTGGTGGTGGACCGCCTGGTGGTGCGCTCCGACATCGCGACGCGGCTCGCGGAATCGTTCGAGACCGCGCTGCGGCTCGCCGACGGTCTGGCGGTGGTTGAGCTCGCGGACGCGCCCGGCGTCGCTTCTCAGGACGCGGCGCCGGGAAAAAAATCGGCAAAGATCCACGACCAGAGCGGGCCCGAACGACTGATCTTCTCAGAGAAATTCGCCTGCCCGGTGTCGGGCTTCACCATTCCCGAGGTGGAGCCGCGGCTGTTCTCGTTCAACAACCCGTTCGGCGCCTGCCCGGCCTGCGGCGGGCTCGGAGTCGAGCAGCACATCGACGCCGATCTCGTCATTCCCGACAAGGACAAGACCCTGCGCGGCGGCGCGATCGCGCCATGGGCAAAATCGACCTCGCCCTATTACATTCAGACGCTGCAGGCACTCGGCAAGCACTACAAATTCACGCTCGACACCAAATGGAAGGACCTGCCGAAGAAGACGCAGGACGCCCTTCTCAACGGCTCGGGCGAGGACACGATCCGCTTCGTCTACGACGACGGGCTGCGCTCGTATCAGACCACGAAGCCGTTCGAAGGTGTGGTCACCAATCTCGAGCGGCGCTGGCGCGAGACCGAGAGCGATTGGGCGCGCGAGGAGATGGCGAAATATTTCACCGATATTCCCTGCGCCGCCTGCAAGGGCTATCGGCTCAAGCCTGAGGCCTTGTGCGTAAAGGTCGGCGGGCTGCACATCGGCGAGGTCGCCGATATGTCGGTCAAGCGCGCCGGCGAATGGTTCACCGAATTGCCCGGCAAGCTCAGCCCCAAGCAGAACGAGATCGCGGTGCGGGTGCTCAAGGAGATCCGCGACCGACTTAAGTTCCTGGTCGACGTCGGGCTCGAATATCTTACGCTCGCGCGTGCCTCGGGCACGCTCTCCGGCGGCGAAAGCCAGCGCATCCGGCTCGCCTCGCAGATCGGCTCGGGGCTCACCGGCGTGCTCTACGTGCTCGACGAGCCCTCGATCGGACTGCACCAGCGCGACAATGCGCGCCTGCTGGAAACGCTCAAGCGGCTGCGCGACCTCGGCAACACCGTGATCGTGGTGGAGCACGACGAGGACGCTATCCGCACCGCCGACCACGTGCTCGACATCGGGCCCGGCGCCGGCATCCACGGCGGCCACGTGATCGCGCAGGGAACCGTCGACGACATCATCGCCACCTCAGCCTCCCTCACCGGCAAATATCTTTCGGGCGAGATGACCGTTCCGGTGCCCGAGCGCCGGCCCAAGAACGCGCGGCGGGTATTGAAGGTAGTCAACGCCCGCGGCAACAATCTCAAGAACGTCAGCGTCGAAATTCCGCTCGGGCTGTTCACCTGCGTGACCGGCGTCTCCGGCGGCGGCAAGTCGACGCTCCTGGTCGACACCCTCTACAAGGCGATCGCGCGCAAGCTCAACGGCGCCTCCGAGGCCCCTGCCCCGCATGACCGCATCGAAGGGCTCGAGCATCTCGACAAGGTCATCGACATCGACCAGTCGCCGATCGGCCGCACCCCGCGCAGCAACCCGGCGACCTATACCGGCGCTTTCACGCCGATCCGTGAATGGTTCGCCGGGCTGCCCGAGGCGAAGGCGCGGGGCTACGAGCCCGGCCGCTTCTCCTTCAACGTCAAGGGCGGGCGCTGCGAGGCCTGCCAGGGCGACGGCGTGATCAAGATCGAGATGCACTTTCTGCCGGACGTCTACGTCACCTGCGACGTCTGCAAGGGCAAGCGTTACAACCGTGAGACGCTCGACGTCCTGTTCAAGGGCAAATCGATCGCCGACGTGCTCGACATGACGGTCGAGGAGGCGCTGGGCTTCTTCAAGGCGGTACCGCGGGTGCGCAGCGTGCTCGAGCTTCTGCACCGCGTCGGCCTCGACTACATCCATGTCGGCCAGCAGGCCACCACGCTCTCGGGCGGCGAGGCGCAGCGCGTCAAGCTCGCCAAAGAGCTGTCGAAGCGCGCCACCGGCCGCACCCTATACATCCTCGACGAGCCCACCACCGGCCTGCACTTCCACGACGTCGCGAAGCTGCTCGAGGTGCTGCACGAGCTGGTCGAGCAGGGCAATACCGTGGTGGTGATCGAGCACAATCTCGAGGTGATCAAGACTGCGGACTGGCTCATCGACCTCGGCCCCGAGGGCGGCGACGGCGGCGGCGAGATCGTGGCGGCAGGCACGCCCGAGGATATCGCCAGGGTCAAGCGCAGTTACACCGGCCAGTTCCTGGCCCCGGTGCTGAGCCGGCGCGAGGCCAAGGGCAAGGCGAGGACCGAAGCGGCGGAGTAGGCTTCGTCGAAGACGCAATAGCGCGCGCGCTCACCTCATAGTTTCGGCAGCGGCCGTTTCGATTTGGCTGCGGACGGCACCTTCACCAGCGCCTCGCCGTCGAGCACGATCTCGTCAGCCACCTTGCAGGTGCAGGTGAGACGGGCGCGCTGGCGCTCCGGAATGAGTTCCGCCACCGTCACGGTTACGTCCACCTGGTCGCCGAAGTCAGCGTCCGGCCGGTGCTGCTACGCGGTAGCCAGGCTGCCCAGCGCGCTCAATTGCCCGCTGGACCACGCCCGAGGCTTTCGCGGCTTCAATGAACTCGCTGAGATAGGCGAGCCGATCAGCCCGACCTTTCGGCACCACCAACGCTGGGAAATTGGCGCCGAAGCTGTCCTCGAGCACGCGCGAGCCCGGCAACTCGCTGGAATAGTCGAAAAGCGCAGGTCGGACGGATGCCCATGCGTCCACGCGTCCGTTCCGCAAGAGGTCGAATGCGGCCTCGGGCGTTTCGGCGCTGACCTGTTCGGCCCGCTTCACGATGCGGCCGAGGGCCAACGTCGAAGCGTGATTGCGCACGACAGCGAGACGAACCCCGGGCCGATCCGCATCTGCGACGCTGCGCATCGCCGAGCCCGCCGGCACCAGATAGGTGTATTCCACCTGCATGAAAGGAGGCGTGAAGCCGCCGACCTGATCGGCCCTGGTCGGGTCGAAGCCCAGTGACCCGACGTCGCATGGACCGGTGTCGAGGCATTCCACGAGCTTGCTGGGAGTCGGCAGTTCGGTCAGCACGCCAGGTAATCCCATGTGCGCTGCAAGCGCGCGCATGACTTCGACCCATGGGCCTTTCAATTCGCCCGTTGCGGCATCTTTGGTGTATTGCGGCGGAAACGTTCCAAAGCGGATACTTCCGGCCTGCACGAGGTCGGCAACGCGGCGATCGGAAGTCGGCTGCGCGTTCGCGGCCACGGCACTCGCCACCAGACCCATGAACGTGGCTAAAGCCCGGAAACCCATCTTCATGAGTTTCTCCCTCAGCCACTGCGGCCCTGCAGTGATGTTTAACCGCCGAGCGCTTGGGGCTGCATCTCACGGTTGCAGAAATATACAACTCATCCGATGCGTCGGGAAGAGGTTCGATGTCCCTGGAAAGCGCGATGGCTCGCTTGCAGCCGCCGCGCGATGTGGACCGGCGCGGATTGTTTGAACGCTGCTGCCATCACTTCATTCGTCGAGCTCAGACGCGCGGCAGCGGCCGTTTCGATTTGGCTGCGGACGGCACCTTCACCAGCGCCTCGCCGTCGAGCACGATCTCGTCAGCCACCTTGCAGGTGCAGGTGAGACGGGCGCGCTGGCGCTCCGG
>DASSJW010000201.1:0-12458 GCA_035690995.1 Xanthobacteraceae bacterium | reverse complement strand
ATCTTGGTGCGAACATCAACCCATGGCTGGAAGAAACGGATCTTGCGCTTCTGGTGGAGAGCCGTGCGCCGTGGTACCCCCCAAGCAACGCGCCACGGAACGCGACGATCGTGGCCCTCGGCAAGAGCCCGCTCAAAGCCCACATGGTCTACCAAACCATGGAGGCCGGACATTACCTCGAGGGCGACATAGCGATAACGCTCGAGCTTCTCGTTCAGGCGCTGCGCAAGCGCAAGTGCGACGCCGCCATGGTGGCGAAACGCCGGGCTCGCTGGCAGGCCGAACACGTGAAGTGGCGCGAAAGGTTGATAGCGGCCGAGGGGAAGGCAACGGAAGCAGCCTCTATCACGGTGCCTCTGCTTGCAAAGCGACTACGCGAGTGCATGCCCGCCGACACAACTTACGTCGATGAAACGATCGTTCATGCCGCAGCGATTCGAGAACACACGATGTGGAGCGACCCGTTCGGATTTTTCCGGGCTCCGAGCGGTCTGGGCCAGGGGCTGGGCTACGCCCTGGGCGTCAAGCTCGCGCTGCCGGAGCGCACCGTCATCGTGACGATCGGCGACGGAAGCTTCATGTACAATCCTGTCGTTCCCGCCATCGCGTTCGCGGACGAGCACAAGCTGCCGTTGCTGATCCTGGTGTTCAACAACGCCAAATATGCCGCGATGCAGTATTTCCATGACAAGTTCTATCCGTCCGGCACGTCGATCGCGACGAAGGATTACTACGGAGTCAACATCAAAGGCGTGAACTACGAAGAAGCCGCCGCCATGGTCGGCGGGTACGCGAAGCGTGTCGAGAACCCTCTTGATCTGGCTGGGGCGTTGAAGGAGGCGCTCGCGTCCATCCAGGCAGGCAAGACGGCCATTATCAACTTGATCATGCCTGACCCGGGCAACTTACGTTGAACTGGGTTGCCCCGCTCTGAAGGAAATCTCCGCCTTGACAGGCGTTCGACTTGAACCGCCTCGCATGAGTCCCTTACGTTCACTTCCCTGAGACGACAGCGGACGGTCGCAAGCCAGATTTCCTAGAGCATGATCCCGAAAAGTGGATACCGGTTTTCGGAAAAGATCATGCTCCAACAAAAGGCTAGCGTCCGTCCGACCGACGATCGATCGCCATCCATAGCTTACTGCGTCCTGAGCCCAGCTGCCTTGCTCGCTTGATCGAAATACTGCCTATCGCTCTTGAGCGTGGCGAGCATCTGTTCCCGGCTCAAACCGCCGGGAACGATGCCAAGACTCTTGAGACGATTCGAAACCGCCTGCGAGGTCGCAATCTCGGTCACGGCAGTGCGGAGCTCGGTCACGATATCGTCCGGCGTCTCGGCCGGGGCGAAGAACCCGTTGAACGATGAAAATGAGAATCCGGGATAGCTCTCGGCCACCGTTGGAATCTCGGGCGCGGCCTCCAGACGCTTTTCCGTGGCAACCGCAACCAACCTTATCTTGTCGCCATTGAGATGCGGAAGCATCTCGGACGCTGTTCCAAAATACATGTCAACTTGGCCAGAGATCAGGTCGGAGACTGACTGCGGCCCTCCTTTGGCGGGGACAAAAACCACGTCCATGCCAGCGCGTGCGAAGAGCATCGCGGGCACCAGATGACTCAGCGTTTGCGCGACCACCACACAATTGAGCCTGCCGGGGTTCGCCTTGGCATAGGCGACGAGTTCCGGAAGGCTCGTCGCCGGCAGCGACTTTCGTATGCCGAGAATCTGAGCGCCAGTGCCGATATTGGTGATCGGCTTGAGATCCTTGTCCGGATCGAAATCGACCTTCTGAAGAAGCGGTGTCAAATAGGTCATCGTCGAGGCGGCGAACAGCAGCGTATAGCCATCCGGCTTCGAGCGCGCCACCTGCGACACACCAACGGCACCACCTGCGCTCAAGCGATTCTCAACAATAAAGGGCCTGTTGAATTTTGCAGTGAGTCCTTCGGCGCCGATCCGCGCCATCATGTCGGTATTGCCTCCCGCGGCGATCGGCACGACAACCGTCACCGGCCGCGTCGGCCAATCGAGAGCTTTTGCGCTGCCGCCTGTGAACACGGCAGCTAACACGCCGAGCAACAAGATGCTGCGCAAATTCGCTGTATAACAGCTCATATGAACCTCCAATCTGTCACTTCAGCAAGTGCACAGTCTCGGAGCATTTTCCGTGCCAGCTACGCGCAACTCCCATTCTTCTTCGTCGAGACATGCGTCTCCATGAACGCGAGAGAGCGCCGCCACGCCAGATCGGCCGCAGCGCTGTCATGCGTCACTTGCTCAGGGTTGAAGAAGGCGTGTCCCGCGCCGGGATACACGTGCACTTCGATCTCCGGATGCCGGGCCTTGATGCGCTCGACCTCTGCAATCGGCACGATCGTGTCGGAATCGCCGTAGTGCATAATTGTCGGACAACGCGGCTTCAAATCTATAAACGCTGGAACGTGGCTGCCATAGAAATTCACCTGTGCCGCCACATTGAGCACTGAGCACGCGCGCCAGCACCAGGTGCCGCCGGTGCAGAATCCTGACAGCGCGACACCCCCGATGTCGCCGAGGCTTCTCACGCAAGCCTTGATGAAACCGAAGATGTCGTCTTCGGTCAGCGCTGCGTAGCTTTCGATACCGGCGTCCGCGCCGGCACGGCTGTATGGGTGAACGACGTTCGGCTTGTGGCGATCGTAAAGCGCCGGAGCAACGGCAACATATCCCGCCCCGGCCCACTTGGCACAGACGTCGCCGATATGATCCGTGAGGCCATACACGGCGTGCAGCACGACGATGCCGCCTTTGACCTCACCGAGGGGGTCGCTTCGCCACGCGGCGAACGACTTCCCATCGGGAAGCGGGACCGAGACCTTCTTCTTCGCTGCCTGCACGCATCACCTTTTCCTACGCACGCGCCTTGCCTGACATCTGTTGCCTACGCAGGCGGCGAAGAGGCACATGAGCCGATCTATTGAATGGTCCTCGACTTCTCGAGCATCGCTATCAGGGAGCTGCGCCTAACGAAGTCCAGATGTGCGTCCGGATCGGCTGCGATGGACCGGAGATTATCGAGATTGGCCTTCCGCGTCGCCGAATCGCGCTCCTCGAGCATGCGCTTGTTGGCGATCGATTGCGCCTGCACGTACTCGATCGCGGTGAGGCGGCGCTGACGATCGTAACGGTCGAGAAGCGGGTCGGGATCGGCGCCGTCCCAGATCTCGGCGAGCTTCTCGGCGACGTTGAGGCCGTCTTGGAAGCCGCTGTTCATGCCCATCCCACCGATCGGATTGTTGATATGGGCGGCATCGCCGGCGAGGATGATACGGCCCTGCCGGAAGCTTCCCGCGACGCGCTGGTGCACATCGTACATGTTGCGGTGTACGATCTCGTAAGGACCTCCCGCCGGCAGGCATTCGGCAAACCGGGCCTGAATCCACGCATCACTCATGACTTCTTGGTCGGTTTCCTCGGTCTTTGCCGGGAACACGCAGCGCCAAAGTCCCTTGTTGTCCTCACCGGGCACCTTCATGAACGAAACCCAACGCTCCGGATGTGCGCAATAATTGCGCAAACGGAATCCGAGTTGAGCGAAGTCGTAGGTGGTCGTCACGATGTTGAAACGCTCGGGCCAGGTGAAGCCCTCGAACGACACACCGGTGGCCTTGCGAACGATGCTGCGCCCGCCGTCGCAACCGAGCAGATACCGGCCCCGATGGATCTCGGTCGTGCCGTCCTCGTGACGGACCTCCGCTTGAACGCCATCGGGGTCCTGCGAGACCGACATCACCTGGACCGGGCGGCGGATGGTGAACAGGGAATACCGCTTCGCGGCCTCCAGAGCCGCGTACACAGTCCGATGCTGCTCAAGCTGAATGACGAAGGGATATTCGGTTTCGCCTCCGAGCCGGGCGTAGTCGAACTCGGCGACGATCTCCTGCGTCGCCCGGTCACGCCATTGGAACATGCGTGACTTCAGGCCCTGGGCGAGCACCGTATCGATCATTCCCAAGGGCTTGAACAGGTCCAAGGTGGACGGCTGCAACGTCGCGGCCCGATGATCCTCTGCCGGCTTCGAAAGCTGGTCGAACACCGTGACCGGAATGCCGAGCTGAGCCAGACGAAGGCCGGTCACGACGCCGACAGGACCGCCGCCGGCAATGAGAACGCGATCATCAGGCATTTTCACACTTTCCATTCCAAGGCGAGAAGCGCTATTGCGCGCTGATCCCCGCAGCCTTCGCGGCTGCGGAGAACACCGGCATCTCTCTTTTGATCGTCTCGGCAAACTCGGCCGGCGTGTTGCCAATGGGTTTGATCCCGAGCTCCAGAAGTCTCTTCTCGATCGCCGGTTCGCGTGCGATCGCTGCAACCTCTTTGGCGAGCAAATCGACGATGGGCTTCGGCAGGCTGGCAGGCGCCATGAAGCCATTCCAGGACGTCAGGACAAAGTTCGGCATGGTTTCCGAGATGGCCGGCACCCCCGGGAACTGCGGCATCCTCTGCTCGCTCGAAACGGCGATGACCGTCACCTTTCCCGTGGCATTGGCCTGGACAAGCTCGGAGGCATTGCCGAAATACATTTCGGTTTGCCCCGAGATGAAGTCCGCCACCGCCTGGCCGCCGCCCTTGTAGGGAACGTGTGTTGCCTCGAAGCCGGCGCGCTGCGCGAACAGCGCCCCCGCGAGATGCGCGATCGTGCCCGGGCCGCCCGAGCCATAGTTGATCTTGCCGCCGCGGCGTTTCGCGACATCGATGAATTCCTGAAGGTTCTGAGCCGGGATGCTCTTGTGAATACCCAGAACGAACGGACCCGCGCCGAATACACTGATCGGCACGAAGTCCTTCACCGGATCGTAGTTGACCTGCCGGAGCAGCGGTACGATCTCGATCTGAGGCGATGCGGCGAAAGCCAATGTGTAGCCGTCAGCAGCTGCGCGGGCGACCTGCGCCATCGCAATGGCGCCGCCGGCTCCCCCGCGATTGTCCACGACGAACGGCTGGCCCAGCCGCTCCTGCAAGCGCTGGCTCACCATGCGCGCCATGGTGTCCGTGTTGCCGCCAGCTCCGAACGGCACCACCACAGTAACGGGCTGCGCCGGCCAGTCGGCGGCGCGGGCCGTAATCGCCGAGGCGACACTTAGCAGAAGAGCAAGACCGATTCGCTTTACGACCTGCATTTGAGCCTCTCCATCGGACTTTGCGATCAGCCGATCCTGACCACGCAGCAAAGCTGTGACCCACCCAATGGCGCCTGTTGCACCGGGTCGAATGTGCTGAAGATCCTGGTGTTCTTCAGGATCGCGCCATAGACGCCCGATGCGGCGGCACGGACGTGCTTTTCCGGGGGCGTTCGGGAGCGAAAAATCGCAGTTGGCGCACCATTCACCCGCCCGTCGGGACCAACGCCCGCCTTGAGCATGGTCGCAACCACGCGATCGCCATCCGAAAGTTCGCCATCGCGATCCAGATGCAGCCCCGCCTTGAGCAGCATCTTCTTGATCGAGCGGACATCGAACAGATCGTTGGTGACGGCCGAGCAGGCGACAAGGTCGCCGCCCGCCCCTGCGCGATTGCCGATCACGATGACTTCGATCCGCTTGATCTGCGGACCGACAAAGGTCTGCACACGCTTCGTATAGAGATTGCCATCGGACACGATGGACGCCTCCAAGATGTCGCCGTCCCTGATGTCGCCGATCGCCGCACCAGCGCCCAGAGCCGCGACCGCCCGCATGCGACGGCTTCGCGCAACCGTATCCTTGGTCGTCGTCGGCGGACCATTGACGATAACGGTCTCGACATCCTGCGCGCCCAGCCCGGCATCGCGCATCGCGCTCAGCACGCATGCCTTGACGCGCGCGGCGAAAGCCGGCGTGTCGAGCTCCGCTTCATCGCCCGGCTCCGCATGGCCAAGGCCGATCGCAAGCCGCTTGCCGCCTCCCGTCGCACCATGGTCGCCGACATCGATGAAGGCGTAGCCGAATGGTGTCGACGCGCCTTCACAGCCGATGATCGTGATCATCTCCGCTCTGTCGGAAAGGCCCTTGGCCGCAATGATCTCGTCAACCGCGGCCTTGGCGTTCTCACGCGAGCCATCGTCGTATTCGCCATTCAGCTTCGAAAAGATTGCGGCGCGACGAATGCTGGACGCGTCGTGACGGTCCAGAGCCGCCTTGAGCGCCGACATGTCTCGCGGGTCGGGAATATCGTAGGAAGCGAGCACAACCGTCATTGCAGACCTCAGAACGTTACACGCGCGCGCTCAAACCGCACGCAGCAGCCCGAAAGCAATATTCCTGCCGTAACCGCGCTTCATCGCCAGATCGACCCAGAGCATGGCATGGGCCTCCAGCAAGCGCGCATTGATCATCGGACCGGCGTCACCGGGTTCGAAGCCGAGGTCCGTCACGAGTTGAGCGACAATCGGCTTTTTCGTGTCATCGTCACCCGCGATCAGCATCAGCGGCTTCTGCGGATAGCGTGTGGAATCGCCCAGGTTGTTGTCCCCTGTCGTATTGAGGACCTTGAATACCGAAGCCTTCGGCGCCATTGCGGCGATCCGCTCACCAGCCGAATCCGAATGCCCGAACGCCAGAGCGAGACCGTTCGGCCCCATCACGAATGGATTCGTACTATCGAGCAGAATCTTGTCGGAGATATCGCCAAGCGCCTTGATCGCATCCTCTGCGGCGCTGAAGGGCGTGGCCAGCACCAGTGCGTCGGCGCCCGGCGCCGCCTCGCTGAGCGAGATCAGCGTTCCGAGCGAAGCCAGTGCCGCGTATTTCGCCGCGCCTGGATCGCGGACCGCGAACTGAATCTCGTGCCCGGACCGGCGCCAATTTCGCGCGAGTGCCGATCCGACGCGGCCAGCACCGATGATCGAAATTCGCATGCGCGCAGCCTCAGAGAGCAGCGTCATCGCCCCACGCGTGGGCATTTCCCCGCCTATATCGTTGCCGTCGAAGACAAACTCCGACCGAAGCGACAAGAAGATACGCCACGGCTGCGAGAGCGCGGCCCCCCTCCGATGGCTCCTGTCACGCGTTCAACAGCATCATGGTCGTCCGGTCGATCGACACCGTCCAAGACAGAGCTAACCGGCGAGGAGGTAGCCTTGGCGCATAGCCTAGGTATCGACCCCGAAACTTACCGAGAAAACAAGAAAAAGATGAATGCGCTGAAGGCGAGCGGGGTAATTCAGTCATGACGGACGACAAACCCTATCTGGTATTGGGCCCCGGCCAAATCCGATTGTCGCCGACGGCGAGAGAATGGGCGCGAGAATTCGGCCTGACCGATGAGCAGATGGCCAGACATTTGATCGAGCAGGATCGCTTACGCAAGGCGGGCCAGCTACAACGTGACGGAGAGAGCTAGTGCCGACATATTCCACGACCCCATATGGGATAAAGCCCAACACCGGGCCAAAGTTTCCCGCGAACGCACAGCCGATTAGTACAGCGCCGCAGGCGACCGCGCGACCGATTTGGGTCTATGAGCAAAGTGGCAGGCGACACCCGGCGCTTTTTTACAAGGGACAATGGCAGCGGGGATGCGCCTGCTATTTTTGGACAACCGTTATTAGATGTCCATTTTGGACAGCGCGGCCACAAGCTCTCGCGCCGCCAGTTCTTGGCGAACGCTGCCATCGCGGCCTCGCTGCGGGCCTGGCGCGAGATACGCCCCGGCGTCGTCTATCGCGTCGTGACCGGGCCGGACGCAAACCCATGAGGTTCAAGTCCCGCCGTGAGGCCAGAGACTGGTGCGCCAAGCACCATCCTGGCTCGCCGATTGAAGAGATTGGCCGCGGCGGTAAGCAGAAGCAGTGGCCCAAAACCGCGCGTTGGCAGGCTCGCAGCAAGCAAGAGGGCTGGCAAGGCGGCCCCTATCAACGAGCAACGCCTGTTGTTTACCCGTTTGCACTGAACGGATAACGTAAGCAGTCAACATAAGGGCAAATGCAATGCGCTATTTGTCGGCCGTCTGCTTTCTCGCGATTGTAGCCTTTGCAGACGCGAGCCCCGCAGCAGCACAACAGAACTGTGCTTGCTTTTGCAGAGTTCAAGGTGAAGGCGGCGGAGGGTGTTGGGTTGACGTGCCGGGTTGTAATCCTCGTTCCGGCGTTCGGGCCTGCAGCGATGGGGTCATGTGTGGCTACAATTGTGGTACCCCCGGTCTCCCCGCTAGACGGAGCGCACCGCGCGCACATCCTCTCGGGCAACATTATCGGCCAACCGAGCAACCGCGGTAGCGCTCTAGGATGTTGTCCCCAACGTTCACCCAAGCCCCATCGCCAACAATTCCATTTTGCGGGGTCTGTTGGCACCCGACGCACGGCTAGAGGCGACCCGCGATGGCGGCGTTCGCGAAGTCATGGCGGCGGGAGAGCTGATGCATGGTCGCGGTGCGCGAAGACTAGCTAGGTCTTCGCGAAATCCTATTTTAAGCATTCCTATCGCGCTTACGCGAACGGCCCCCGGTGCAAGGGGCCGTGTTGTGGGCGTATGCCGAACACGCGTCTCGACTGGCCGTACACTAGCGCGAAGGACACACCGGCCCGGCTGCTCTATATTCCTCGCCTTCTATATATCCGTTCAGCGCACCATTAAAGACGAAGGCGAGTGCCGTACGGATAGCGGCGTCACGCACATCGCCGCCACTCACCGCGTCAAGATCGGCATCATCGAGGATGGTTGGATAACAGACTTGCGTATCGGGGTTGGAAGCCATGTTCATAATCCTGAGGGAGGGCAAGACAGCTCGCGAGCAAGGTCCCAACCAAATCTGCTCGTTTTGAAGGTGTGATCTTGGAGGTACTGCGTCGCGCCGCGAATACAGGCGTATGCAAGGTTGCCCTCGCCGCCGCTCACCGCATCAAGCTCTACGTCCGCAAGGCAGCGCTGGTGCGGCTTCTCTGGGATGTTCATGATCTTCTCCATTCAATCCAGCGTGGACCATCCATCGCTGTGCGGGGAACACTGCCGCAAGGTTCTCTCCGTCACCGTGAACCGCTTCACCGGCGGCACCCAAATCCGACATTTCGTGATGGCCATCACAGTGGAGTGCCCACTGCTTTGAGCCGACGCGCGAGGCGGCGATGGTTCGCTAAGAGTTGGCAATAGAACCCGTGAGAGAGGCTGTAAGGCGCTAGCTATCTGCTAGCCAGCCTTCTGAAGCCCAGGGACTACATGGCGCTAAGTTGTTGATTTAATGGTGGGCGCGACAGGGATCGAACCTGTGACCCCTACCATGTCAAGGTAGTGCTCTTCCGCTGAGCTACGCGCCCGCACAAACCCGCTCGCCGGCGGGGCCCTCGTCATATCGGCTCCCTCAGGACGAGGCAAGGACCGCCGGTTGCAGGACCCAGACGGCGCTCAGGCCGCCAGCATCTTGCCGACCTCGCTGACGAGCTCGCGCAGATGCACCGGCTTGGACAGGACCTTGGCGTTCTTGGGCGCCGCCGAGTCCGAATTGAGCGCCACCGCCGCAAACCCGGTGATGAACATGATCTTGATGTCGGGGTCGAGTTCGGAGGCGCGGCGCGCCAGCTCGATCCCGTCCATCTCCGGCATGACGATGTCGGTCAGCAGCAGTTCGAACGGCTCCTCGCGCAGCCGCTGATAGGCGGACAGGCCGTTGTCGAACGAGATCACGTCGTAGCCGGCGTTCTGCAGCGCCTTCACCAGGAAACGCCGCATGTCGTTGTCGTCTTCGGCAAGGATTATCTTCGCCATCTTCCAGCCCACTGGGGGTGGTGAGCTACCCCCCGCCCCTCGTTTCCCGGCGATCCATAAGCCGGATGCCGGGTAAATAACGGGTGAACCCCTGCGTCGTTCGGCCAACGATAGGCCTCGGCCCCATGGACAATATCGTGTTTCCAGCGATAAGTGGTGCACAAAAGCGCTAGGAGCAGCCCGTCGCTCCGGGCCAGGTGAGGGCCAACTATTTTCGTCATGTCCGAAACGAACGACGAGCTCGATCCTCCCTTCGAGATCATCGAACCGGCCGAGTGGCGCGGACCGGTTGTATTCAACTCTCCGCACAGCGGCAGCGTCTACCCCCGGGCCTTCCTCACGGCGTCACGGCTCGAGGTCACGGCGCTGCGCCGCTCCGAGGACTCGTTCGTCGACGAGCTTGCCTTCGGCGTGGTGGAGCGCGGATACCCCCTGATGCGGGCGCACTTTCCGCGCTGTTACGTGGACGTCAACCGCGAGCCTTACGAGCTCGATCCGCGCATGTTCGACGGCCGCCTGCCCTCCTTTGCCAATACCCGCTCGATGCGGGTCGCGGGCGGGCTGGGCACCGTGGCGCGGGTGGTCGGCGACGCGCAGGAGATCTACGGCCAGCGCATCCCGGTCGACGACGCGATCCGGCGCATCGAGGGGCTGTACAAGCCCTACCACCGCGCCCTGCGGCGGTTATTCACGCGCGTGCACCGGGATTTCGGCGCCGCGGTGCTGATCGATTGTCACTCCATGCCCTCGACCGCCGGCTCCAAGGACGAGCGCCCGCGCGCCGACGTCGTCCTGGGCGACCGCTACGGCACCAGTTGCGTCGCCGCGGTCGTGGAGACGGTCGAATCGACGCTCCGCGCCCAAGGCTATTCGGTCAGCCGCAACAAGCCCTATGCCGGTGGATTCATCACCGAGCATTACGGCAATCCGGCCGCCGGCCTGCATGCGATCCAGCTCGAGCTCAATCGCGCGCTCTATATGGACGAGCGGCGTTTCGAACGCTCTTCCTCATTCGCGCGTCTCGCCGCCGATCTCGAAGCGCTGGCGGATTGCCTCGCCGCAATTCCGCTGCAGGAACTGCGGCCCTATCGCGCTGCCGCCGAATAACAGCGCACGGCAACAATCACGCACGGCACCGAGCGGGCGCCGGCGATCCCCTTGTCCGAGACCTCGCGAGCGCGACTTACAGAAAAAAGGGCCGCTTGCGCGAAGCAAGCGGCCCAAGTCTAGGGAGGAAACGCCCAAGGAGGGCGGCGGTAACGCGAGGCGCTACCGCACCGCAACAACATACACCGCAACGCACAAATGGCAAGAGGAAAAGTAAGGGATGTTGACCCATTTGTGCATAGGGGATGCGCTCCTATGCAGGGAACACAGGTCCCGGCTCCTTGCGGGGCTGCTCCTTCGGATCGCGAGCGCGGAAATACACCAACGATACTAACAAGATGAACGCGGCCTGCAAGCCGAACACGGCGCGATAGGCGGACAGCGCATAGGCCCCGTCGGCGGCAACCGGAAACCATTCGATGACGAATCCGCTGACCGCCTGCGACAGGAATACGCCTCCCATGGAGCCCATGTTGAGGACGGTCAGGCCCCTGCCGACCTGGTGGAGCGAAAACAGCGCCCGGCCGTGCGCGATCAGAACCGGGCCGAAGGCGCTGACCAGCCCGAAGAGCGCAAACCACGCCACCAGCATGACCGGCGTCAGCGTTCCAGCCAGCGCGAGATAGCCGAGCGCGGCGGCGGTCGCACCCGCACCGACCAGGACGGGCAGCTTATGGCTTCCCGTCAGCCGGTCCATCGGACCCCACAACATCGACCCGAGGATCTGCGTCAGCACCGGGATGAGCAGGAAGCTGCCGCGCGCTTCGAGGCTGTAGCCGTAGATGTGCGTGAGGTAGGGCCCGCCCCAGAGGCCGACGATGAGACCGAAGGTGGAATACATCACCAGGTTCATGACGAACAACCGGCCGACCGACGGCGTTCGCAGCACGGCAGCGATCCCGTACCAGCTCTCGCGCAGCGTCTCGTGGCGCCCGCGCGCGCGGCCGTCGTCCTTGACCACGACCGCGATCAACAGTCCGATCAGGGCGGTGCAGACGCCGACCGCGAGAAAGGTGGCGCGCCAGCCGATGGTGGCGGTGGAAAAGGCGAGCGGCGCGGTCGCCAGCAGGGCGCCGAGCGTTCCGAAACCGATCTGCAGGCCGGTGAGCGTGGCAAAGCGGTCGGGTGGAAACCGCCGGGCGTAAACGGCGAGCGATGCGACGAGCGAGCCCGCGGTCCCGAGCCCGAGCAAGGCCCGGCCGAGGATCAGAACGGGCGGACTTGCGGCAGCGGCGAAGACCACGGCGCCAACCACCGTCACCGCCGTGCCTACGATGAGGCAAAGCCGCGGGCCGAAACGGTCGAGCGCCACGCCGACCGGGATTTGGACGGCCGCAAAGACCAGAAAAAATACGCTCGAGAGCAGCCCGATCTCCCCTGGCGACAATGCAAGCTCCTGGGCCAGATTGGGCGCGATCACGCCGATCGAATTGCGCAGGAACTGGCTGATGCCATAGGCACCGCCCAGCGTCCCGACCAGGATCAGGGCGTCGCGCAAAACGAAATTCGAGGCGCGCGAATGCGCTGCTTGCGTCGACATGGTTCCCGGCCTGCCTGCGAACGCCGCGGCTCTCGTGACATGACGAGGCTAGGACGGCAAGCAGCAGCCCGGGTTGCCCGTCATGCAGGTC
>DASSJW010000200.1:0-5224 GCA_035690995.1 Xanthobacteraceae bacterium | reverse complement strand
GAGCTTGAACTTCGCTCCGGCATAGGTGTTGAGCGCGGTGGGGAACAGAACCGTCGTGGACCCGCCGCCCGACGCGCCGACATTGTATTGTTTCGCGCGCGCGTCCTCGAACGACTTGATGCCGGCCTTGGGCAGCGCGGCACCCGTGTCGATGTTGGTCACCACGCGGCCGACATAGGGCATTTTCGCCACGTCGATCTTGGCACTCGTGTTCGTCATGCTGTCGAGCGCCAGCGTCTGGGCGAGACTGCCGAACACCGTGCCGTCCTTGGGCGCAACGTCGTACAGGTATTTCGCCGCCACGAAGCTGCCCGCGCCCGGCATGTTCTGCGCGACGATGGTCGGACTGCCGGGCAGATACCGCGGCAGGAACTCGGCAACGAGCCGGCCGTAGATGTCGTAGCCGCCGCCCGGACCGTAACCGATCAACATGCGCAAGGTCTTGCCGCGATAGAAATCCGCGACCGGTTGCGCCTGCGCCGGCGTCGCGGGAAACAGCAGTGCCGCAGCGACGGCGAGGGTGGTGCCAAACAGCGTTTCAACCACGATCGTTTTACGCATCGTTGCGTCCCCGCGGCGCCCCTGACGGTGCGCGCGCTTGTTTGCGCACGCGGCGACCGACAATAGCCAGCGGTCTCGTCCCGTGACCTCGGGCAATCGGTCGCATGCAGCCTGATGAGCATGACCGGCGTATCGTCCGCCGGTCACTCCCGCAGTCAAGGCGATGGCTGGCGCGCGCGATGCTGCGCCCGTCGCGCTATCCGGCGGATGCGCGAAGCTTCTCGCATTCGGCCTGGAACACGTTGTTGAGGCACCATTCGGCAAGCTCGATCCCGGTGGGGAACCAGAGATTTCCAGCCTTCTTCATGTGCTGGATAATGCCGCGCAGCGCCAGCGTGCGCCCGGGCCGGCCGATGATATAGGGGTGCATCGTGAACGGGATGTATTTCGGGCGCTCGGCGCTGCTCTCCGCATAGAGCTCGTCGAAATACGCCTTCCAGGTTTCGAGCCCGTGATACGGATTGCCGTATTCGCCGTGCCGGTGGCCGAACAGCGTGCCGTCCCCGAACGGCTGCCGCGGCAGCTCGACCAGCAGCTTGCCATTCTTCTCCCAGAGGAACGGCAGCTCCTCGTGAAAGCAGTTGGTGTTGAACACGAAGCCATTGTCGATCAGGAGCTCGATGGTGTTCGTGCTCTGGGTGCACGAGCGCCAACCATAGCAGCGCCGTCCCGTGCGCTTCTGGATCATGGCGATGGCCTTCTTCATCACCTGATCTTCCTGATCGGGCGGCAGGTAGCGCGCGATCTCGTGATTGTAGCCGTGACCTTCGACGACATGGCCGTGGTCGAGGATGGCCCGCACCGCCTCCGGGAAGCGCTCCGCGATGGCCCCGCACGTCAGGAAGGTCGCCTTGATGTTCTCTTCCTTCAGGATCCGCAGCAGCCGGTAGATCGCATGGTGGGGGCCGTATTCGCCCTGGCTCCACATTTCGTAATTCAAAATGCCGTTCTTGTCCGGCTTCACGTCCTCGCCGCCTTGGAAGTCGAAGGTCAGAAAGACCGCGGCCCGCTCCCCGCCCGGCCAACGGATGAGATGGTCGTAGTGGTATTCCTTCAGCATGGCGTTTCCCTCGAATGGCTCGGGCGGATGTCGGATCCGCTTCCGGCAGGCTGGACGGCATCCTAGAGGCGGGTGCGCTGTCTTGGTAGCCGGGATCTCGGAACAACTGTTGTTCCCGAAACACCGAGTCCTGCAGGAGGTCGAATAAAGCCTCGTGGCTCCTGAACTGGGCTATCCGCCCAGCCATAACCGGAGCACGTTCGCCCGCTTGACGAACCCTGCCTTGGACCTGAATTTCCTCGGACCGGCTCTGAAGGATAGCGAGATGCCTTTTACCGCAGTGCTGAGGGACCTGAACAAGCTCAACACGTTCGTGCGGGTCGCGCAGCGCCGGAGCTTCACCAAGACGGCCGCCGAGCTGCGCACAACGCCCTCGGTGATCAGTAAACGGATGAAGGAGCTGGAGCAGTCGCTGGGGTTCAGCCTTCTCAACCGCTCGACGCATGGCCTGGTGTTGACGGAGGCAGGCGAGGGACTGTTTCAGCAATGCCTCGAGATGCTCGCCAAGCTGGATGATTATGTCACCGAGCGGCGCAACATCGAGACCGGACCATTCGGCACGCTGCGCGTGCAGGCGACGAGCGGCTATGCCCGGTCCATTCTCGCACCTCTGACGACCAAGTTTGTACGCAAGCGCCCGGGCGTCCGGGTTCACCTATCCGTCGTGCCTGAAAACTTCATGTCGGCAGAAGACGGGTTTGACGTCATTGTGAGCAGTCAAAAGCCGTCGCTCCCCGGCATCGTTGCGCACGATCTCGGTGCAATCCGGCACGTGATCTGCGGGTCACCCGACTATTTTCGAAGGTTCGGCCGGCCGCAGGCGCCGCAGGATCTTCAGGCGCACAATTGTCTCGCCGACCTCTATTCGGGCCCGAAGAGCTGGCCGTTTCGAAATGCCTCGCGGCCGCTGCTGGTCGAGGTCAAGGGGTCGCTGTCGTCCAACAGCAATGCCGTGCTCATCCAGATGGCTCTCAACGGCAGCGGGATCATCCGGGTGCCGCTCCATGCCGTTAAGGCAGAAATTGCCGCCAAGAAGCTCGATGTCATCTTCAAGAACGTGTCGCTTTCGCCGGAGCGCATGTGCGCGTATTACGCAAAAGTGAAACCTCTGCCGGCGAAGACGTCCGATTTTATTGCATTCCTGGAGACTTCACTGCGTCGGCGAACCGGTGATTGAGAATTCGACGTCGGGGCGATCACAAGGGCAATTGGACCGAGGGCTTAAACCGCCAGACCAAGGACCGGATCGTCATCGTCCGCGATGCCAGAGAGATCAACGCCGCCCATGCGTTCGTCGCCATAGAGTCGAAATAGCAGAGCGCAACGCCGCGCGCTTGTCGCGCATGCGCCGCAACGCAGCCTTGGCGCCGAGTCAGGCAAGGGTTGGCAGGCCGTCAGGACCCAACTTGCCCTTGAAGGCGACATAACCGCCGTCGATCAGAAGATCGGTCGCGGTGACGAAGGAGGCATCATCGGAGGCAAGATAGGCCGCGCCCGCGGCGATTTCCTCCGGCTCGCCGGGGCGGTCGAGCAGATGCTGCGGTCCCATCTTGGCGCTCGCTTGCTCCTTCCCGCCGGAGCGGCGGCTCGAGCGCTCGGTCAGGATGAATCCGGGCGAGATCGTATTGGCGCGGATATGGTCGACGGCGTGATCCATGGCGAGGATGCGCGTGAAGTGCAGCAGCGCCGCCTTGGTGGTGCAATAGGGCGAACGCAGCGGCACGCCCAGATGGCCGAGCTGCGAAGCGATGTTGATGATGCATCCGCCGCCCGCCCGCCGCATCTGCGGCACGGCGTATTTGCACATCAGGAAGGCGCCGGTGAGATTGACGCCGATCGCCCGGTTCCATTCCTCCAGCGGAAGCGTCTCGACCGTCCCGTCGGGGGTCACGGCCGCGGCGACATTGACGAGCGTGGTGAGCCGGCCGAACGCCGCGATCGTACCGGCGACAACGGCTCTGGCGCTCGTTTCGTCGGCGACGTCAACCTGCAGCGCGCAGGCGCGGCCGCCGCCCTCGGCGATGGCGCGGGCGGTCGCTTCCGCCTTGGCCAGTACGATATCCGCGATCGCGACCTCGGCTCCTTCCGCCGCGAACCGTCGCGCGATGGCGCTGCCGATCTCGCCGCCGCCGCCGGTGATGAGCGCGACGCGCTGCGCCAGCCTGCCGGTCTGCCCCATGGCTAAGCCGCCAATGTTTTCGAATGAGGGCCGGATGCGATCAGTTGGTGGCCTGCTGGACGAAGCTGCCATCGAAGATCGCGGATTTGGGCGGGAACGGCTTCTTCACGTCGCCCAGTTCGACCAGCCCTTCCGCCATCTTCTCGTAGGTGGCATCCGACACGTTGCCGTCGAGCCCGAAGAGCTTCAGCTTCGCGATCAGGTAGTCATACGCCAATGCCGAATCCTTGGGATCCTGCTTGGCGTGCTTGACCAGGATGTCGATCGCCTGCTGCTTATTGGCGGGATTGTAGAGCCATTCGACACCGCGCTTGTAGCTGCGCGCGAAGGCCGTCAGCGCCGCCCGGTTCTTGGCGGCCCAGTCGGAATTGGCCGCCCAGACCGTGAAGGGGATATCTTTGACGTGAGGCGCGGTCTCGCCGAGATTGCTATAGCCCAATGCTTCCGCCTTGAAGTAGGTCGGCGGATTCAACAGCGTGGCGTCGACGCCGCCCGAGACCAGGGCCGAGAAGCGATCGCCGGCGGCCTTGGCGTAGACGAAGTCGACATCGCTGGCTGTCAGGCCGGCCGAAGCGAGGAAGGCCTTGATATAGATCAGCGTCACGTCGGTGACGCCGCCGATGCTGATCATCTTGCCCTTGAGATCGGCGATCTGTTTGATCTGCGGCTTGGCGAAGACCGCATAGGGCGACGCGATGATGTCGTTGATGATGATCTTCAGCGGCGCCCCGCGCAGCGATGCCCGCGCGAAATCGGGATAGCCGCTGTGGGCGATGTTGAGGGAGCCGCCCGCGAGCTGCTGCGCTCCGCCTCCGCCCACGCCGAGCAGTTCCAGCTCGATATTGTCCTGCTTGAACCAGCCGAATTCCATCGCGATGTATTGCGGCCATTGCGGCGGCCCATGGGCGACCATGCCGGCAACGATCTTGGTCTGCGACTGTGCGGCGCCGGGAATGAGCGCCGCCACGAGAATCATCGCCGCCGCAACGACAGCTTTGTATAGGCGCGGAATTTGCAGGGCGGTATCCGTCATGGGGAGAGCTCCACGTGTTTCCAGCTGCGCCGGGGCTGCGGCTTGCCATACGCTAGCAAGGGTGGAGACGCCGAACTATACCATTTTGTAGGCACGCTACCTGCTCGTGTCCCGATTCCGAAGTTCGTGTCATTGTGCGGCCACCGTCGTTTACGAGCTTCGGAATCGAAAGACACTGGCAACTTGCTGATCTAGTGTGGCTTTGGTTCAGAAGTCCGCACGTCCGACTCGCCGCGAGCATGATGCGGACTTCTGAACCGCCTAGCCTTTTGTTGGAGCATGATCTTTTCCGAAAACCGGTATCCACTTTTCGGGATCATGCTCTAGCGTTGCGCTGTGACACCTTGCCGCCGAGGCCCGGAATGCAGTTTGGAATCTGGACGCCGCTTCC
>DASSJW010000199.1:0-10936 GCA_035690995.1 Xanthobacteraceae bacterium | reverse complement strand
GGGCGCCGCAGCTGTCCTTGCTCGATGAGCTGCTGCCAAGTGACGAGGTTGTTGTGGGCCACCAATCCGGTCACCCGGTCGGACTCAATCGCGCCGCTGCCGCGCAGTCGGTCCTCGATGTCCTGTGCGAGATCGATGATTTTCTTCATCTGCGTCGGCGTGCGCGGGTGGGTCGAGCCTGCGGGATGATGCAGATTGTCGATCCTGATATAGTTGGCTCCGAGCGTCCAGCCTTCCTCGATTCCCTTGGCGAGCCGAGCGAGAACGTCGGGGTGCGTGATGTCAAGGATGCGTTTCTCTTCCTTGTCCCAATGCCAGCTACCGGTGGGCCCGAGCTGGACTCCCTTCAGTGCGTCGCAATCCGCACCGATGTCGCAGTGGCCGCCGACGAGGTAAATGCTCACCCGAGCGCCGAGCGCCTTAAGGCTGCTAATGTATTCCTGGGCTTCGGCAGTCGGCAGTTGGCGGGGGTCGATCTCTACGATCTCACCGGGTTTGAATTTGGAGGGCGGGAGCCTATCCTCGATTGCCGGATAGAGTCCTTCGAATTTGATGATCTCGCTCGGCAACAGGCGCGGACAGAGGGGTCTTTGCGCCTGCGCGGCCGCATGGCCGATCGGATCATTATTTGCCGCTAGCGCGAATAATGCGGCTGAGGCGGCGATGACCTTTCGCACGTGTACAGCTGTCGTTCGCATCCCGATTGTGCATCCCAGACGAATCAAGGCACTTTAAGGATGTGCCATTTTTGACTTGGTCACAAGGAAGTCCCGGACCTCAGGGGTTCGTCGGCTGCTGTTCAACGACCGGCAAGTACAAGCACGCGCCGGCCGCCATCCTTCGGGCGCGCCTGGCTGGGTGCTTTCCTAATCCTCATCAGGAACGCGGGGCGGCGGCGCGGGCGAGACGGTCATTGATCGCCTCGCCCAGGCCGGTATGCGGCACCGGCATCACCGCGATGGCGGGTGCGCCTACGGCGTCGAGCGCACGCAAGTGGGAAAACAGGTTGGCCGCGGCTTCGATGACATCGCCGCGCGGCGACAGATTGAGCACCAGCGCGGCGTGTTGCGAACCCTCGGCGGCGACCGGACCGAAGGCCAGCAGCGCCTCGCCTGCCTGCACGTTTCGCGCGTGGAGCCGCAGCCGCGTTCGCGGCGCGTAGTGGGAGGCAAGTTGGCCGGGGGCGATCGGGGCCGCGTCCCCTCGCGCTGGCCCGGCTGCGGGCGGCGGCTCGGCGAGCGGTACCAGGCGCTCGATCTCCGCCCGCGGCAGCGCGCCCGGCCGCAACAGCACGGGCGCATCGAGGCAGCCGACGATGGTCGATTCGAGCCCCATCGGCGTCGGCCCGCCGTCGATGATCAACTCGATGCGCCCGCCCAAGTCGGCGAGCACATGTTGCGCTGTGGTCGGCGAGACGTGTCCGGACCGGTTCGCCGACGGCGCCACCAGCGCCCGGCCGAAAGCGGCCAGGATGTCGCGCGCGACCGGATGGCTCGGAACCCGCACCGCAATGGTATCAAGGCCCGCGGTGGCAAGCTCCGCGACCGGACATCCAGGGCGCCTGGGCAGCACCAGCGTCAGCGGCCCGGGCCAGAACGCCGCGGCGAGCCGTTCGGCGGCCCGGTCGAAACGGGCGAGCGTCTGCGCTGCGGCCATGTCGGTGACGTGGGCGATGAGCGGATTGAACGAGGGGCGGCCCTTGGCGTCGTAAAGGCGCGCAACCGCGCCGGCATTGGTGGCATCGGCGCCGAGCCCGTAGACGGTTTCGGTGGGAAAGGCGACGAGGCCGCCGGCCGCGAGCACGCGTGCCGCAATGTCGGGCGCCGCCCTGCCGTCACTGGTCGCGTGCGCCTTTATCACACGGGTTGCCGGTGGCGCGGTCATCGTGGATACCTGTGCTTGCGGCGCCGGAGGGACGCGGTTATAAGGCGGCCTTCTGGCAGGCGGAGTGTAGCGCAGTCTGGTAGCGCACCACGTTCGGGACGTGGGGGTCGCAGGTTCAAATCCTGCCACTCCGACCAGATACCCTCTGGTCGCGCCGAATTTCTACAAGCATCTGCAATTGCTGCCGCCTGGAGCGCCAACTGCTGCCGCGCTGGAGCGCTCGAACCCTCAGGTGACGTTCGCGCGGACTTCGCACGCGTACGGCAACCGGCTTAAGGCGAAGTTCTTCACCTCGACGGCGTCGTAGGATCCTGAAAGAGACGCCGGCGGCGAGGCCACCGGCGTGCTTTGCCGTTACGCTGCCGCGGCGAGTTCCGCCAGTTTCTTGCGTGCGTAAAACATGCGGGTCTTCACGGTAGCCGCGTTGAGTCCCATGACCTCCGCCACCTCATTGACCGATTTGCCGTGATAGTACACGAGGTCGATGATCTCGGCGTGTCCCTGCGATAACTGTGCCACGGAGCGGCGGAGAACTTCTTCGCGGTCCTTCTTCTCAAGCACGAGTTCGGGGTCATCCGCTGGATCCGCGAGCGTGGACGTGAGTTCGTCGTTCAGCTCCACGTCCGGGCGGCGACGTCGCGCCGAAATGGCTTTGTTACGGGCGATGGCAAGGAGCCAGGTCGACACGGATGAGCGTCCCTCGAAAACGGCCGCATGCCGCCAGACGTCGAGAAAAACCTCGCTCAAGAGGTCTTCCGCGGTCGCGGTGTCGCTGACCAGTCGCAGGAGCCAGCGATACAACGCCACGCGGTACCGTGCGAACAGCGTGCGCATAGCGAGTTGATCGCGGTCCGCGATCCGTTTGATCAGTGCTTCGTCGGAAGAAGTTCCGAGCGTCGCTGCCCATGCGGAGGGCGCGGCGCCCGATCTTCTTCGGGTGCAGGTCATCGTCATGGAGGCATCCCCTAAATCATGCCCACGCCCGCCCCACTCGGTGGAGCAGGTAAGTTTGCGGCCACATTGTCAAGCGCGTG
The DNA here is from genome assembly GCA_035690995.1 of Xanthobacteraceae bacterium. Lineage (GTDB taxonomy): Bacteria > Pseudomonadota > Alphaproteobacteria > Rhizobiales > Xanthobacteraceae > VAZQ01. Next base: position 8,018 of record DASSJW010000199.1, on the reverse strand, counting down.
GGGAAGAATATACGTTGATGGTTAACGCTTCGCTATGCGCGCTGTCCCCTCGGCGTGCTCGCCCCGGCGGTTCACCCAGCCGCAGTGACACGTCCGCTCAAACCCCGGGGGCCTGCGTCGTCGCACCTGCCGGTGCGCGACCGCCCCGTTCCTTATGTCCGGACTGCCGCTCGGCGCCGGATTGGCTTCCTCGCCCGGCGGGCGCTCGGTCGCCGCATCTGCGCGTTCCATGCAAGAAGCGCGGCCGGGTGACAGACCGGCATCGCCGTCCCGTGCCTGGCCGGGAGACAAGTGTCCCGGGCGTCATCCTGTCGCCGCCGGTGCCCTTGTGTGGGGCCGGCGATGCCGCGTACCTTGATGTGCACGTTCGCGGATGCAACCGCGGCGTAGCAGATCGTCTGCCGCAACGAGCCGGCCGGAGGAGAGAAGCGCTATGAAGCCACGCGTGAGTTTGGTTCGTCTGTTTGCGTTCGGGATGATCGGCCTGACCTGGGCCGGGATCAGCGACGCCGCGGGGCTCGACTATCCGACACGACCGGTGCGCTGGGTGGTCGGCTATCCCGCCGGCGGCACCACCGACATCCTTGCGCGTCTCATCGGCCAGTATTTGTCGGAAAAGCTGGGGCAGCAATTCATCGTCGAGAACAAGCCCGGCGCCGGCAACAATATCGGAACCGAGGCGGTGATCCACTCGCCGCCCGATGGCTATACCGTCCTGCTCGTCAATCCTGCCAATGGCATCAACGCCTCGCTCTACAAGAAACTACCGTTCAACTTCGTGCGCGATATCGCGCCGGTCGCCGGCATCGCCCGCGTTCCCAATGTCATGGAGGTCAATCCCAGCGTGCCGGCGAAAACGGTGGCCGAGTTCATCGCCTACGCCAAGGCGAATCCGAACAAGGTCAACCTTGCCTCGTCCGGCAACGGCACGTCGGTCCATCTCTCGGGCGAACTGTTCATGGCGATGACAGGGGTGAAGCTGACCCATGTGCCCTATCGGGGCTCCGCACCCGCGCTCACCGACATGATCGCCGGGCAGGTGCAGGTGCTGTTCGACAACCTGCCGTCCTCGATCGAGCACATCCGGGCGGGCAAGCTGCGCGCCCTCGCGGTGACCACCGAAAAGCGCTCGGATGCGCTGCCTGACGTGCCCACCGTGGCCGACACCGTGCCGGGCTACGAAGCGAGCGCCTGGTTCGGCATGGGCGCGCCCAAAGGCACTCCGCCCGAGGTCATCGCGGTGCTCAACAAGGCGATCAACGAGGCACTGGCCGACCCGAACATCAAAGCGCGGCTCGCCGAAATGGGTGGGATGCCGATGGGCGGCACGCCCGGGGATTTTGGCAAGATCATCGTGGATGAAACCGAGAAGTGGCGAAAGGTGGTCGAGTTCGCCGGCGCCAGCGTCGACTAGGCCACTGGCGCCTTGCGCGTGGCTGCGGTCCGATCAGGGGCCGGGGATTTGCGCTGCGCGCCGGCGCCGTGACGCGGCGGACACGATCTCCGCCACGACCCACGCGGCGCCAGCCGCAAAAGGCCCGATCAGGATGAGGTTGTACCGCGTGTAATGATTGGCGACGGCGGCGTGCAACCCCAGCATGACCACGGACGGCGCAGCGTACAGCAGGAACAGGGGCTTGGACCGGCGCACCGCCATCACGCAGGCGCAGCCGAACAGCGGCACGAGCGCGAAGCCAGCCCATCCGCCGACCCACATGCCGCACCAGGCCAGCGGCAGGCTGACCAGAAGATAGCGCCACCAACGTTCGGCCATTTCGTCGCGGATCAGGCCTTTGATCAAAGGGTCGAGGCGGCCGTGAGCCTCGACCAGCTTGTCGCGATGGGAACGGCCGATGTGGAAAAAACTTTCGGGCGTGTAGTAGACGAACCTTGCCATGGCCTGCTGCCCGAAGGCCCAATTGACCACGGGTTCGCCGATGCCCGGCAGGCAATACGGGAACGCCAGCACGAATTCCCGGGCGTTCATGTCGTCGAAGGCGAAGCGCTCGATCAGCGCGGCGGAGCCGTATTCCTCGGTCAGCGCCCATTTTCCCACCGAGACGGCATTGCGAACGAGCCAAGGGCCGATGATGATCAGCCATGCGAGCGCGAACGCGAGCGTGTGGCTCAGAACCGTCCGCCATGGCGCACGCAGAAGCCAAACGCCGTTGAGCACGATCAACCCGACCACAACGGGCGCCAGCACGAGGAAGGATGGCCGCGTCAGGCACAGCAGACCGAATAGAAATCCAACGATCAGGACTCTGGAAATGCGCGGCGTCCTCAGGGCCAGCACCAGGGCCAGTGCTGCAACGCTATAGAGCGAGAACGTGACGCTCTCGGTCATCACGAATGAAAACAGATCGGCATCGGGAATCAGCGCAAGCGTGGCCAGGATGCCCGCGAGCCAGAACACCGCGCTGCCGGTGAATATGGTCTCCGCGGCGGCTGCAATCGCAAGCACGCCGAGCGTGAGAAATGCCGCGTGCATGATGTGCATCGGTCGCGCATAGGCGTCGCACTCGGCGCTCTCCATCTGATTGTTGGTGGCCTGCACGCTGCAGTCGACGGCTTGAGCGAAGCGGGCATCGGCCTTTGTTGCCGCAACGATGAGCCACGGATAAACCGGCCCGAAAAACATGCCCGGCGGAGGTGCCGCGGCGGTGCTGTTGACCTTGTCGAATACGCCGTTGCTGAAAACGCCGTGATGATTGAGATCGTAGGCAATCGTCAGATAAAAGGATTGGTCGAAGTCGCTGAGCCATTTTGGCGGCCTGATCAGAATCGCCGTGACCAGAATCGCGAAAACACCCAGAGCGAAGACGATCCTGACGCCGCAATCGAATACCCGGTCCCGCATGACGCGCAACGTGCCACAGCGAACCCGGCCCCGCCTAGCGCCTGCGACAAACTCGTCTCGTCGTGGCGGCAGGGCGCCGCCGCCCATGGATCAGCGCGCCCCGACGCCCATCCCCTTCATGTTTGGGGGCGGGCAGGCTAGAGTGCGCAGTCCCACCCCGGATCGCCCCAATGAATCGTAAGCGTCCCGAAGACCTGCGCAGCCATCGTTGGCTCGGCGTCAATGATCTGCGCTCGTTCGGTCATCGTTCGCGGTTGCGTCAGTTCGGCTACGATTCCGACGATTGGAGCGGGCGGCCGGTCATTGCCATCATCAACACCTGGAGCGAGATCAACGCCTGTCACGCCCACCTGCGGGCACGCGCGGAGAACGTCAAGCGCGGTGTGCTGCAGGCCGGCGGCTTTCCGATCGAATTGCCGGCGATGTCGCTGGCGGAGCCGTTCGTCAAGCCTTCGACCATGCTCTACCGGAACTTCCTGGCCATGGAGGCCGAAGAGCTGCTGCGCAGTCATCCGCTCGATGGCGCGGTGTTGCTTGGTGGTTGCGACAAGACCACGCCGGGGCTGGTCATGGGCGCCATCAGCATGGGCATACCGGCGATCTACGTACCGGCGGGCCCGATGCTGCGCGGCAACTGGCGCGGAGAGTTCCTCGGGTCGGGCTCCGACGTGTGGAAATACTGGATGGAGAAACGCGCCGGCAACATCACCGAGGAGCAGTGGAGCGAGATGGAGGGGGGCATCGCGCGCTCCTTCGGAACCTGCATGGTCATGGGCACGGCAGCGACCATGATGGCGATCGCCGAGGCGCTCGGTCTGACGCTGCCGGGCGCGTCGTCCATCCCGGCCGCGGATTCCGGCCACCCCCGTATGTGCGGCGCCGCCGGACGCCGCATCGTCGACATGGTGTGGGAGGATCTGACTCCCGAGCGGATCTTGACGCCGGCTGCGTTCGACAACGCCATCAAGGTCCACATGGCGATGGGCGGCTCGACCAATGCCATCATCCATGTGATTGCGATGGCGCGTCGTGCCGGGATTCCCTTGGATATGCGGCGGTTCGATCAGATTTCGCGCGAGATTCCGGTGCTCGCCAATGTCCGGCCGTCGGGAAAGTACCTGATGGAGGATTTCTTCTACGCCGGCGGCCTGCGCGCGCTGATGATGGAATTGCGGGACAAGCTCGATCTTTCATGCCTGACGGTGACGGGAAAGACCATGGGCGACAATATCGCCGGCGCGGAGGTCTATCTGCGCGACGTCATCCATTCCGTTGCCGATCCGATCTATGCCGAAGGGGCAACCGCGGTGCTCACCGGCAACCTCGCGCCGCGCGGCTGCGTGATGAAGCCGGCAGCGGCGGACCAGCGGTTTCTCCAGCACCGCGGGCTCGCGCTCGCCTTCGAGGATTACGACCACATGGCGCGGGAGGTCGAGCGCGACGATCTCGCGGTCACACCCGACCATGTCATCGTGCTCAAGAATGCCGGGCCCAAGGGCGGGCCGGGCATGCCGGAATGGGGCATGCTGCCGATTCCGAAGAAGCTGGTGCAGGCGGGTGTGCGCGACATGGTGCGCATCTCGGACGGACGCATGAGCGGCACCAGCTACGGCGCCTGCATCCTGCATGTGGCGCCGGAGAGCTTCGTTGGCGGACCCTTGGCATTCGTGCGCACCGGGGATGCGATCGAGATCGACGTCCCGGCGCGCCGCATCCATCTGGACGTCAGCGACGAGGAACTCGCCCGCCGCCGCGCCGCCTGGAAGGCGCCGCCACCGCGCTACCCCCGCGGCTACGGGGCAATGTTCTCCGCCCATATCGGCCAGGCCGACGAGGGCTGCGACTTCGATTTCCTCGCCGGCGCAGGACAGATTCCCGAGCCGGAAATTCACTAGTGTCGATCCCGCACTCCCCTGATGTCTCTCCCTGACATCGCTCCAGACGCCCCAGCCGAGGATTCATGAAATTCGGACTTTTCGATCACGTCGAGGACGGCGAACGTCCGCTGGCGACCCTGTTCGACGAGCGCCTCACCTTCGCGCAGGCCGCCGACGATGCCGGCATCTATTGCCTGCATGTGGCCGAGCATCACGCCACGCCGCTCAATATGGTGCCGGTGCCGGGAGTCTATCTCGGCGCGGTGGCGCGCGCGACCAAGCGGATGCGCCTCGGTCCGTTGGTGTATCTGCTCCCGCTCTATTCGCCGCTGCGCCTGATCGAGGAGATCTGCATTCTCGACCATCTCAGCCATGGGCGAATGGAGGTGGGCGTCGGCCGGGGCGTGTCTCCGTTCGAGCTCAAGTACCACAAGATCGAGCACGATGATTCGCGCGACATCTTCATCGATGCGTTCAACTGCGTCAGCGCCGGCTTGACCACCGACACGCTCAACTATGCAGGCAAGCACTATCAATACGAAAACGTCCCGATCGCGTTGCGGCCGTTGCAGCAGCCGCACCCCGCATTCTGGTACGGTTCCTCCAACACCATCGGCTCGACCTGGGCGGGCGAGCACGGCATGCATTTCGTGAGCCTCGGGCCTACCCCCTTCGCCAAGACCAACATCGATGCCTTCAGGCAGGCGCTGGCGAAACGCGGCGGCCCGGCGCAGCCCAAAGCCGAGTTTCCCGGCGGCACCGCGATCGGCGTGCTGCGCCACATCTTCGTCGCCGATACCGACGAGGAGGCGAAGCGCTTCGCTAAGCCGGCGATGGAACTGCATCTCGCGCAGCTCAACTGGTTGCGGAACATGCATGGAGTGACCGGTCTGACCTCGCGGCTCAATGTGCCGCGCGGCGCCACGTTCGAGGACTGCGTCGCCGACGGATCGGTGATTTCCGGAACGCCGCAGCGGGTACGGGAGGAGATCGAGCGGCAGGTGAGCGAGCTCGGCGTGAACTATCTGCTCACCTACATGTTCCTCGGTGCGATGTCGCTCGCCGAAGCGCTGCGTTCCCTGGCGCTGTTCTCGACCGAGGTGATGCCGAAGCTGAAGCATCTGTGAGCGGGGACCCGGACCGCGGGAGAACGGCTGGCCCTGGGCCTCGGACTGTGCGAAATTCCCGTCCAAGCGATGACAAGAGGTCATTTCCCATGTCGAACAGCAGGGTCACCGGCGTCCGCAGCATCGAGCTTGGCGTTCGCGATCTGCACCGATCGGCGGAGTTCTATAGCAAGGTGTGGGCCCTCGAAGAGGTCTCCAGCGACGGCGACAGCATCCGCTTCCGCGCCACCGGCGGCGAACATCACGTGCTGACCATCCGCGAGCGGCCGCAGGCGAGCCTGCTCGGCGTGCACTTCGCCGCCGCCGATCGGGCCGCGGTCGATCAGCTCTGCGCCAAGGCGAAGGGCTATGGCGTCGCGCTGGCGGGCGATCCAGCCCCGCTGGACGCGAGCGACGGTGGCGGCTACGGCTTCCGGTTCGAGACTCCCGACGGGCTGCCGATGAGCATTTCGTCAGACAGCGCGCAGCATACTGATATCGTCCTGGACCGCTCACGGCCGACCAAGATCAGCCATGTCGTTCTCAACAGCGCGCGCACCGACGATCAAGTTCCATTTTTCATCGACGTGCTCGGCTTCAGGCTTTCCGACAGCACCCACATGATGGAATTCCTTCGCTGCAGCGCCGATCACCACAGCATTGCAATCTTCCGCAACAACGGACCATCGCTCAATCATGTGGCCTACGAGTTGCCGAATATCGACGGGCTCATGCGGGGCGCCGGCCGCGTCAAACGGAGCGGCTTCGACATCGAGTGGGGCGTCGGCCGCCATGGACCGGGCAGCAACGTGTTCTCCTATTTCATCGAGCCCAACGGCTTCGTCGCGGAATACACGACCGAATTGGATCAGCTCGATGATGCAACGCACGTACCCCAGGACGCCAACTACTGGCAAAAGATAATGCCGAACCCCGATCGCTGGGGGCTCGCTGGGCCGCCGTCGAACCGCATGCGTGCCGCCATGTCGGGGGCGCTGTACCTGAGCGACCAAGAACTGGGCAAGGAGCCGGCAGCCGACGAACGTTGTGAAGACATCATCGGGCGCAAGCTCGGCTGATCCATTCGGCCACCGACCCTGGCACTCGTTCCTGATGTAGGCGACGGCATTGGGAGAAGCCCCGTTTCCTCCCAAGGCTGATATGCATGAGCGACGATATTCCCTTCGACAAGAGCTTCGACCTTGCGCCCGATACGGTGGAGCAGGTCGCACCCGGCGTGCGGCGCATCCTCGCCAATAATCCAAGCCCGTTCACGTTCAAGGGAACGCTGTCCTATATCGTCGGCGAAGGCCAGGTTGCCATCATCGATCCCGGTCCGCTCGATGAGGCGCATATCGCAGCCCTGCTCGATGCGGTGCGCGGCGAAACCGTCACCCATATCTTCGTGACCCACACCCATCGGGATCATTCTCCCGCGGTGCCCCGGATCAAGGCGGCGACTGGGGCCGTCGTCCTCGCCGAAGGGCCGCATCGGCCCGCGCGGCCGCTCAATATCGGCGAGGCGCCGCGCCTCGACGCCAGCAACGACACCGAGTTCCAGCCCGACCGCAAGCTTGCCGATGGTGAAATCGTCACCGGCCGGGGCTGGACCATCGAGGCGGTCACGACGCCCGGTCATACCGCGAACCATATGGCGTTCGCGTTCAAGGAGGGCGATCTGCTGTTCTCCGGCGATCACGTGATGGCTTGGTCGACGCCGATCGTCGCGCCGCCGGACGGCGCGATGAGCGATTACATGGCCTCGCTGCAAAAGCTCGCGCGGCGTTCGGAGCCGATCTACCTGCCCGGCCACGGCGGTGTCGTGCGCGAGGCGCCGCGCTTCGTGCAGCACTACATCCGCCATCGCGAGGGCCGCGAGTCGTCGATCCTGCACCGGCTGAGCAAAGGCGAGGCCGATATCCCCACACTCGTACGCGCGATCTATATCGGTCTCGACCCGCGGCTGGTGAAGGCGGCGGGGCTCTCGGTGCTCGCGCACATCGAGGATCTGATGACGCGCGGGCTGATCGCTAGCGACGGCCCCCCCTCGATCGAGGGGCGCTACCGTCTGGCGTGACGCTACTTCTTGGACTGATCCTTCTTGCCCGGCGTCGACTTCTTGGCAGTGGGCTGCGCCGGCGGCCGCTCCGGTCGTTGCGCCCGGATGGCATCTTC
>DASSJW010000198.1:0-2847 GCA_035690995.1 Xanthobacteraceae bacterium | reverse complement strand
CGTGGTCAATGTCTCAAACACGGCCCGGAGCTCCGCGACGGCCTTTTGGTCCTTGCGCCTGGTGCGATCACGCTCGATCGCGGTCGCGACGGCGTCGAGCATGTCCTGATCGCGAAACGGCTTGGTCAGGAAATCGATCGCTCCCGCCTTCATGGCCTTTACCGTCATGGGGATATCGCCATGGCCGGTCATAAAGATGATGGGAATTTGAATATCCGCCTTGGCGAGCTCAGCCTGAAAGTCCAGGCCGCTCGGTCCCGGCAGTCTGATGTCAAGGACCAGGCAACTGGCGACATCCGGCAGCTCGGTCTCCAACAGCTCCCGCGCCGACCCGAACACTTCGGCGCGCAAACCCACCGACCGGAACAGGTTGGCGAGCGCCTTGCGCATCGACGGATCGTCGTCGACCACGAAGACGATCGGTTCAGTTCCAAGCGCCTCGGTCATGATCTGCAATCGTCCTCAGCCGCCGGGAGAGCGGCGCCAACGGCGGCTCCAAACATGGACGTCGCCCCTGGTCCAAGCCGCCGCCCTATCGACGAGGACCAGACACCCTCGGATAACACTCCCTGACACCACGGCGAGGGCAAGCAATCACGACGCCGCCGGTGCGGAGGGAAGGACGAACGCAAAGGTCATACCCGGCCCAACGTTGGGCGACGCCCATATTCGTCCCCCATGCGCCTCGATGATCGAACGGGAGATCGACAATCCCATTCCCATCCCACTGGCGAGCGGCCGTCCCCGTTCGTCCCGGCCACCGCGCCGGGCTTGTACGACTCGACGGCCGTCGGATTATTTGCCCGCGGCCTTTCTCAGGGCTTCATTGATTCGCTCCTGCCAACCCGGGCCGCCGTCCTGGAAATGATCGAGAACGTCCCGATCAATACGCAAAGAGACGAGCTCTTTGGCGTTCGGGATCGCAGGGCGTTTCGGAGCCGGCTCCTCCAACGGCTTGGTCGTTGCCGCCTTAAACGCGGCTTCGGCCGCCTGCAGCGGGTCCTTTATTCTTCTTGATCTGTCGATAGCCATTCATCTCCTCCTGGGCAAATCGGCACTTGAGCCAACGGGTTTCCAAGCCTCCGAGACCTGTACCACGGTCCACCCAATTTCAAGCGCGCGCGGCGGCACTCCTGCAATGCGTGGCAAGGCGTGGCCGCTGGCCGGGACTTCTCCTTTAAGCCGTCCGGCTATTTGTGCAATTAGGCAACAATCCCCGCAAAAACCGGCAAGCCGCTGTTTTGAAGGTCGACTAACAAAGGAGGTGCAGGGGCGCGTGACAGATTGAAGCGAGCCGGTCGATGCAACCAATTTCAACCACCTTTGATCGCGAGTCGAAAGTCCCTGCCGCCTCTCGCAATCGTCCCAGCGATAAACAAGTCAGAACGCTTGAGCCGACCGTCGGACCGGCGATGCTGGCAGCGATGCCGCGGCTTCGCGCTTTCGCCATTTCGCTTTGCCGGAATGGCGACCACGCCGACGACCTTGTTCAGGACACGCTGCTTCGCGCATGCGCAAACATCATGTCGTTCGCGCCGGGCACCAATATGCTCGCTTGGCTCTGCACGATCATGAAGAATCACTTCTTCTCGGAATGCCGCAGGCGTCGCAAACCGTTCGAGTCCATCGAGGACCACGCCGACAGCGTCGTCTCGAAGCCTGCGCAAGTCGCGCATGCGGAATGCAACGAGCTCTGGACGGCCCTGGACAAGCTCGAGCCCAGGCAGCGCGAGGTGCTCATCATGATCGGAGCCTCGGGCCTTTCCTATGACGAGGCAGCGAAGATATGCGGATGCCCGACCGGCACGATCAAGAGCCGGGTGAATCGAGCCCGAGCGGAACTCGCGCAACTCCTGTCGATCGAGGGCCCGGAAGATTTCGAAGAAGATCGCGTCATCGCCGCCGTTGTCGCCGGCGGAGACCGCGTGGCGATGAGAGCGTAATCGAGGATGGCTGACGCCCGCCGAAATGATGGCATGCCGCCTCCCGCTTTCAAGCGCGTCATAGGATCCTTTGTCCTTCGAGGAGGCCGCGCGGCGTCGGCGTCGTGCCCTTCGCCATGGGGCATTACGTCGAAAATACCGGCACGACGCCCTTGCGATTTCTCGAGGTGTGCAAGAGCAGCTACTTCGCTGATGTCTCGCTGAGTACCTGGATGGCGTTGACGCCACCCGAGCTGGTGAACGCTCATTGGAAACTTGGTCCGCAGGTGATGGCCGGGCTGCGCACGACGAAAACGCCCGTCGTGCCGCCTTAGACCAGCCTGAGGTGACCGACAAAAGCGATCGACGGGCCGCCAGCGGATTGCCGCGCGGCGGCGGCTGCTGCTATGGGAAGAGCGCACAGCTCTCCACCCAGGCACAGGATTCCGGATCGCACCATGTCGCAGGCCCCCGAAGCTATTGTCGCCGGCAAGAAACGCCCTTTCACCGGAGCTGAATTTGTCCAGTCCCTGCGCGACGGCCGCGAAGTCTACATCTACGGCGACCGTGTAGCCGACGTCACGACGCACCCAGCCTTCCGCAATTCGGTCGCCTCCGTCGCATTGCTCTACGACGCGCTGCACGATGCCAACACCAAGGACGTGCTCACCGCTCCGACCGATACCGGCTCCGGCGGCTACACGCATAAGTTCTTCAAGGTTGCACGCTCCGCCGGCGAAGTCATCGCGCAGCGCGATGCGATCGCGGCCTGGGCGCGCATCACGTACGGCTGGATGGGGCGCAGCCCCGACTACAAGGCCGCATTCCTCAATACGCTCGGCGCCAATGCCGAGTTCTACGGAAAGTTCGCCGACAACGCGCGCGCCTGGCACAAGCGAGCACAGGAATCCGTGCTCTATCTCAA
>DASSJW010000197.1:0-6870 GCA_035690995.1 Xanthobacteraceae bacterium | reverse complement strand
CCGTTGTAGGTCAGCGTCACCATGGACCCGCCGGCGGGCATCAACGTCGCCGCGCGCTTGGCCACCTCGGTGAAGGAAAAGCACGAGATGATCATGGTGCGCACGAAGTTTTCGCGCGTGGTGTCGGCGTAGCGGCCCTTGAGCTGATTCTTGTCGGAGAAGGCGATGGCATGGATGAGAAAGTCGAGCGAGCCCCACTTCTCCGCGATCGCGGCAAACGCAGTATCGACCGATGTCGCCTGCTCGACGTCGCACGGCAGCAGCAGCGAAGCGCCCACCGACTCCGCCAGCGGCCGCACGCGGCGGCCGAGTGCCTCGCCTTGATAGGTAAAAGCAAGCGTCGCGCCCTGAGCAGCGAGCGTGCGGGCAATGCCCCAAGCGATCGAGTGATCGTTGGCAACGCCCATGATCAGCCCGCGCTTGCCCTGCATCAACTGCGTCATGGCGCCCCGATTCACCGCGCTACGGTTCCTTCTCGAGAAGGACCGGATGAATTTTCAAACCTTAGACATCGAGCCGCTTGAGCACCACGCTGGCGTTGGTGCCCCCGAAGCCGAACGAGTTCGACAGAACACAGCCGAGATTGACGTCGTCACGCCGCTCCCGGACGATCGGCATGTCGGCGAACGCCGGATCGAGCGTGTCGATATTGGCGCTTTCGCAGATGAAGCCGTTATTCATCATCAGCAGTGAATAGATTGCCTCTTGTGCACCGGCGGCGCCCAGCGAATGGCCGGTGAGCGACTTCGTGGCCGCGATCGGCGGACACGTATCCCCGAACACTTCGCGGATCGCCTCGATCTCCTTCAGATCGCCGATCGGGGTCGAGGTGGCGTGCGGATTGATGTAATCGACCGGCGCCTTCACGCCCTTGAGCGCCATTCGCATGCAGCGCACCGCGCCCTCGCCCGAAGGCGCCACCATGTCGTATCCATCGGAGGTCGCGCCATAGCCCGCCACCTCGGCATAGATGCGTCCTCCGCGCGCCCTGGCATGTTCGAGCTCTTCCAGCACCAGCACGCCGGCGCCGCCGGCGATGACGAAACCATCACGGTCCACGTCGTAGGCGCGCGAAGCCTTGTCCGGCGTCTGGTTGAAGCCCGACGACATGGCTCCCATGGCGTCGAACAGGACAGAAAGCGTCCAGTCCAGTTCCTCGCAGCCGCCGGCGAAGATCACGTCCTGCTTGCCCATCTGAATGATTTCCGCGGCATTGCCGATGCAATGGTTCGAGGTCGCGCAGGCGGACGAGATCGAATAGTTCACGCCCTTGATCTTGAACCAGGTGGCGAGCGTGGCGGAGGCCGTGGATGACATCGCCTTGGGAACAGCAAACGGCCCGACGCGCTTCGGGCTTTTGTTGCGGGCGGTATCGGCAGCCTCGACGATGGTGCGCGTCGAGGGCCCGCCGGATCCCATGATGATGCCGGTCATTTCATGGGAGATTTCGCCGTCATCGAGCCCTGCATCGCGGATCGCCTGCTCCATCGCGACATGATTCCAGGCCGCCCCGCCGCCGAGAAAGCGCATGGCGCGGCGATCGATCGCCTCCTCCGCATTGAGGGTCGGCGCGCCGTGCACCTGACAGCGAAATCCGAGCTCGGCGTACCGGTCGGCACGGGAAATGCCGGGCTTGGCCTCGCGCAAACTTGCCAGCACTTCCTGGGTGTTGTTGCCGATGGACGAGACGATGCCCATCCCGGTGACGACGACCCGCCTCATGACTGCCTCGTCCGCATCTTGAATTCGCGCCGACGCGCGGCTGACGCCGTCAACCTCCGCTCGGCTGCATCACTTCGTCGCGGAACAGGCCGACCTTGAGGTCCATCGCCCGATAGATGATCGAGCCATCCGCCGATAGCCAGCCATCGGCGATGCCCAGCACCAGCTTGCTGCGCATGACGCGCTTGACGTCGATGCCGTAGACCACGTTTTTGACGGTCGGAAGGACCTGCCCGGAGAATTTCAACTCACCAAGCCCCAGCGCGCGTCCCTTGCCCGGCGCGCCGACCCACCCCAGAAAGAAGCCAAGCAGCTGCCAGAGCGCATCCAGGCCGAGACAGCCCGGCATGACCGGATCACCCTTGAAGTGGCAAGGGAAGAACCAGAGGTCGGGCTTGAGTTCCAGCACGGCACGGACCAGACCCTTACCATATTCGCCGCCCGCCTCAGCAATCTCCGATATCCGATCGAACATCAGCATGGGAGGCAGGGGGAGTTGGGCATTGCCGGCGCCGAACAATTCGCCCCGCGCGCACGCCAATAGGTCATCGTATCCGAAGCTTGTGCGCCGCTTCTCCATTTGCATCCTGTCCCTGGCCGTCTGATCGGGAGGTCCCCAAACCCGGCACTCCTAACATAGGCGCTCCGGGGGGCAAAGCCAGCAGCCGCCTGGGTAGTGCGGCCACATTAGAATTGCCCCAGTGTTGTTGCGAGGGAGTTGCATCTTCGGGGCGATATGTTACAAACGCAACAATCGGCGCAGATGTAGAGTAACGGAAGGTTCAGGTGTGCCCATGACACTATCGCGCACCATCGTTTTGACCAATACCGACGGTGCAGAGCGGCTTGCCAGTGCAGCTGCGCGCTCGGCGCTCACGGGTTGCCCCTGGCATGACGTGAAGTCCATGCTCCGCGACGTGGGCTTGCGTCCGACCCGCCAGCGCATGGCGCTCGGTTGGATCCTGTTCGGCAAGGGCGACCGGCACATCACCGCGGAAATGCTGTACGAGGAAGCGACCAAAGCCAAGGTGCCGGTGTCGCTCGCCACCGTGTACAACACGCTGCATCAGTTCACCGATGTGGGGCTGCTGCGTCAGGTCGCCGTCGACGGCTCGAAGACCTATTTCGACACCAACGTCTCCCAGCACCACCACTTCTTCGTCGAGGGCGAAAACGACCTCCTCGACATCCCCAACGCCGATGTCGTGGTCGGCAAGACGCCGATCCCGCCCGAGGGCTACGAGGTCGCACGTATCGACGTGGTGGTCCGGCTGCGGCGCAAGGGACGCTGAGGGGGCTTAAGCTCCGAGGCAGTCAGCGATCTCAAGCGGACGCAAACCGCCCGCGTCGCCACGGCGGCTAAGCTCGTGCGTTCCCGCAGCGCCGCGACGCGGCATCGGCTCGCCTGGCAACCTCGCCGACCGCAGGGACGTTATTCCACCTTCTCGTTCGGATAGACGCCCCACAGCTGTTCCTGCACCGCCCAGCCGTCAAAGCCGGGTCCGACAATGCGGCACCAATTCCCGGTGCAGCGCTTCACCGTCGCCAGCACGCCGGCCTGCAGTCGTGCGACCACCGCGGCGTTGTTGTCACCCGCGTCGTAAAGCGGCACGAGTTGATTCTTGTCTTTGGGTGTTGCCACTGCCGTGCGCCGTCCTGACAACAGCGAATGGTAGACCCAGCCCTCCGATCCCTCCCAATCGCGAATGCGCCGCCAATTGTCCGACTCGGCGGTGATCTCCACCGGCAGGCCGGCGCGGGTATAGACGAAGGTTACCTCGTGGTCGCGCGTCGGACCGCCGCGCACATTGACCCGATCAGGCTTGAGACTGACGAAGCGCGGCACCGGGAGGCCGCTCTTGGGACCGGCGCTCATTTCCCCGGCGGCGAGAACCGGTGCCGCGCAACTCAGCGCCGCGGCCGCGACAAGGGCCCGTAGTTGGAACCTCCGGGCGATCCGCAAATTTTGTTTCGAACTCATCTGTCCCGATGCCGAAACGATGCGATGGCGGTGTTTGAGCCGCAAAAGCGACCCCGTGACGCTTGCGGCGCGGGCGCTTGTCTTCGACCCTCCATCTGTTACAGAGGGGTCTCTGTTACAGAGGGACTTGCGACCCGCCCGCGTCGAAAGGGAAGCCAGTGTCGGGCACGGTGGTTAAGGAGGCCTGAACGGAGGAGCGCAACCCGTTCGCGGGTCGCGCTGGTGAGGTCTAACCATGGCGAACCGCAAGAAGCCCCTGGTCATCGTCACGCGCAAGCTTCCGGACAGAGTCGAAACGCGCATGCGCGAACTTTTCGACGCGCGGCTCAATCTCGACGACAAGCCCATGACCCAGGCGGAATTGGCCGAGGCGGTGAAGACCGCCGACGTGCTGGTTCCCACCGTCACCGACCGTATCGATGCCTCGGTGCTGAGCAAGGCCGGCGACAGGCTCAAGCTGATCGCGAATTATGGCAACGGCGTCGACCATATCGACGTCGCGACCGCGCTAAGCCGCGGCATCACCGTGACCAACACCCCGGGCGTTCTCACCGAGGACACCGCAGACATGACCATGGCGCTCATCCTGAGCGTACCGCGCCGCCTGGCGGAGGGCGCCGCCGTGCTGAGCGAGGACAAGCCATGGAACGGCTGGTCGCCAACCTGGATGCTCGGCCACCGCATCTGGGGCAAGCGCCTCGGCATCATCGGAATGGGACGGATCGGCCAAGCGGTAGCCCGTCGCGCCCGCGCCTTCGGCCTGCAGATCCATTACCACAACCGCCGCCGTTTGCCGGCGAAGATCGAGGAGGAATTGACGGCGACCTATTGGGAGAGCCTCGATCAGATGCTCGCCCGCATGGACATCATCTCGGTCAACTGCCCGCACACGCCTGCAACTTTTCACCTGCTGTCGGCGCGACGGCTCAAGCTCATCCGCCCCGAGGCCTTCATCGTCAATACCGCGCGCGGCGAGGTGATCGACGAGAATGCGTTGGTACGCCTGATTTCATCGGGCGACATCGCGGGCGCCGGCCTCGACGTGTTCGAGCACGAGCCGGCAGTGAACCCGAAGCTGGTCAAGCTCGCGCGCACGGGCAAGGTGGTGCTGCTGCCGCATATGGGCTCGGCCACGCTCGAAGGCCGCATCGACATGGGCGAGAAGGTGATCATCAATATCAAGACCTTCCTGGACGGGCACCGCCCTCCGGATCGCGTCTTGCCGTCGATGCTTTAGATTCCTCGACACCCTTCGACCGGTCTTCCCGCCGGGTGCGCGTGTTCAATCCCTGGCTGCGATCCGCCACGATTTGTTGTATCTTTGCCCCAGCCCAATCTGAGGGAGAGCCGCCGATGCGCGCCTTGTTCGCGGCCGGCATGGTCGTCGTTGCCTCGATCACGCCTGCTCTTGCCGCGGTGCTTGCACCGAACGAGATCCAGGCAACGTTCTTCAACGGTCAGCCCTTCACCTCGTCGACGCCCTCGAATGTCAAGTTCAAGATGGTGTTCACGGCCGACGGCAAGATGACGCGCGAACCGGTCGCCAAGACGACGGGCGTCAAAGGGGAGGGCACCTGGAAGCTCACCAAGGATGGCTTCTGCACCACGTGGAAGGGCTCCGCCGCCAACTGCTTCCGGGTCCTCACCGCCGGCGACAACAAGTGGTCGGTGGTGAAAGGGACCACCGCGGTCGCGACCTGGACGAAGTAATCGCCGCCCGGCGGTGCGGCGCGATATCCGGTTGCATCGACGCACCGGGGTCAGGCGTGCGCCGACAGATCATGGATCGTTGGAGCCTTGCCTGACAGCGGATTGGCCGGGTCCCATCCGTACTGCAAGGTCTCGAAGCGCATGGAGCGGGCGTCGAACATGACGAGCCGGCCGACCAGTCCCTCGCCGAAGCCGACGATCTCCCGGATCACCTCGAGCGCCATGAGCGAACCCAGCACGCCCGTCAGCGCACCGAGAATGCCAGCCTCTGCACAGGCAGGGACGCTGCCCGGCGGCGGCGGTTCGGGAAACAGGCAGCGGTAGGTCGGGTTGGGCGCGCCATCTGCCCTGCGCTCGTAAGGCCGCAGGGTGGTGAGGGTGCCGTCGAACATGCCGACGGCGGCGGTAACGAGCGGCTTTTTGGCAAAGAAACAGGCGTCGGACACAAGGTAGCGGGTCGCGAAATTGTCGGCGCCGTCAGCCACGATGTCATATCCGCGCACGAGATCCAGCGCGTTCGCCGCCACCAGCCGCGACGCGTGCGTCTCGACGGTTACGTGCGGGTTGAGGCGGCGGATCGCGGTCGCCGCACTCTCGACCTTGGGCTCGCCGATCTCGGGCGTGCCATGAATCACCTGGCGCTGCAGATTGGACAGCGCCACCGTGTCATCGTCGATGACGCCGAGCGTGCCCACTCCCGCCGCGGCGAGATAGAGCAGCACGGGCGCGCCCAGGCCGCCGGCGCCGACCACCAGCACGCGCGCACGCTTGAGCGCGGCTTGTCCGGGCCCACCGACCTCGCGCAACACGATGTGGCGGGCGTAGCGTTCAAGCTCGTCGGGACTGAGCATGCGGTCGGATCCTGGCGAAAGCATCGAATTATCATTCGCGAAACTGCGAAGGCTTTGCAATGTCTGGCCTCACGTGCGGGCTCCACTGCGCCGAACTCTCCATGCATTGGCGAAAATTCGGCGTTCGGCTAGATTTGCAGCGGGAAAATCTTGCCGGGCAGAAACTGTGATGCGGGCAGCGGGTGCCGTTCTCGTTCTTCTCTGCGCCGCGCTGCCGGCCGGCGCCCAGAGCGATAGCGCCATTCCGCCAGCAGGCGGATCAACGCAACCTGCCGCGCAGACCGGCAAGTCCCGCAACCCGGCCGCTCGGCCCGGCGCCGTGCGCAGCCGTGCCGCCCTCCAGCGTGCCCATCCGCCGGCCCAGGCGCCCGAGGCGGCGGCAGGGGAAGGTACCCGTTCCGCGGCTGCGACGGCGCGAAAACGTGTGCCACCGTCGCCGGGACCAGCGCGCGATACCCCCCTGCCCTTGGCGGACCGCATGGCGGTCCAATTCGATCTGGCCTGGTCCGGTGATTACAACGGCCTGGTCAATGGCGAATTCAACGACAAGACCACGGCCGCCATCAAGACATTCCAGCGCGATCGCAAGTTCAAGGAAACCGGCCT
>DASSJW010000196.1:0-2438 GCA_035690995.1 Xanthobacteraceae bacterium | reverse complement strand
AGCCGTGGACCTCCCGGCAGCACCCAAAGGGGCCGTGCAGATCACCACGTCGGCCGGGACCACCGTCCAGGCCAAGTTCGACTGACGCGCTCCCAGAACCATCGAAACCACGGCTGCCTGCCGACCGGATCATGCTCCTTGCACTCTCCATCCCGCTGACATAGCGAATGAAGCGAGCGCCACGCCGCGGTGACCCGGCGTGGCGGACTTTCATTCCGCAGGGAGGACGATGTGAACGAAGAGCGCTACCAGCGCGGCAAGCAAGTCCGCGAATCCGTTCTCGGCCAGGCCCACGCCGCGCGCACCGCCAAGAACCGGACCGCATTCAATGCCGACTTCCAGGACTTCCTGATGGAATATGCCTGGGGCAGCATCTGGGCGCGCCCCGGCCTCGACCACAAGACCCGCAGCATGATCACCATCGCCATGCTCGTGGGCATGGGCAAGCTGGACGAGTTGAAGCTGCACATTCGCGCAACTCGGAATACCGGCGTGAGCCGCGACGAGGTCAAAGAACTGCTGATGCATGCCGCCATCTATTGCGGCGTTCCGGCGGCGTTCGGCGCCTTCCAGCTCGCGGCGCAAATTTTTGATGAGATGGACAAGGAAGCGCCTGCGAAAGCCTGATGCGCATGGCAGCACCGCGAAATCCCGTCTCGTCATCCGCGGCGAAAGCGGGGCATCCAGTACCGCCCGTGAGACGACCTGGACCACCTGAGACGTTCACCCGGCGCCGACCATGACCGCAGCGTCCGCGCGCGCGGACGATGACAACCGAAAGGCTTTCCAGGCATGAAGCTTTCGTTCGCATCGCTCGGCGCCGAACCGAGCGCGCGCTTCTTGGACGAGGTCAAGCTCGCCGAACGGCTCGGCTTCCACGGCTTCTTTCACAACGACAAGAAATGGGCCCGCGAGGTGTTTTCCCGCCTGGGCGCGGCCACCCAGTGCACGAGCACGATCGGACTGGGCACCAGCGTCGGCGATCCGTACACGCGGCACGCGGCGCTGCTGGCGCAGGCCGCGGCACCGCTCGCGGAACTGGCGCCGGGCCGCTTCCGCGTCATCATGGGTTCTGGCAGTCACTTTGAGACATTGCCCGGCTACGGCAGTCCGAAGCCGGTCGCGGGCTTGCGCGAAGCGGCCGAACTGATGCAGCGGTTGTGGCGCGGCGAGAAAGTCACCATCGACGGCGAGGTGGTGAAATTCAAGGACGGTTCGCTCGACTGGAAGCCCACCGAGATTCCGCAGCTCTATATCGCCAGCCGCGGGCCGCAGATCCTGCGGGTTGCCGGCGCCGTCGCTGACGGCGTGCTGATCGGGAGCTTCGCCACCCCGCCCGGAATCGCCTACGCCAAGGAGCACATCCTGCCGGGGCTGGAAGCATCCAAACGCAGCTGGCAAGACATCCGGCTCTGCTCCTGGATTTATCTCTCCGTGCTCGAGAACGAGGACGATCCGGTACCAGAGGGCATCAAGCGCGGGGTGAGCTTCGCGTTCTGGAGCAGCCGCAAGGCGCTCAGCGCGCTCGTCGACACACTCGCGCCCGATGCGTCGGACGCGTTCCGCACCTTCATCCGCGACGCACCGCACGAATGGTCGCCGCCGACCATGGACGAGTTGCGCCGACTTCTTCCTCGCGGCGTCATCGACAGTCTGGCGCTGGTCGGCACCGCGCCGCAGGTGGTGGAACGGCTCAAGGCGTTGGAAGCTGCCGGCGTGCAGGAGATCGTGATCTGGCCGTTTCCGGTTCAGGGCCAGAGCATGGACGCGTTCATGCACTGTCTGGCGCGAGACGTGCTGCCGCATGTGGCGTAACAGGCATCGCGAGCGTAACAATGTGCCCGCAGTCCCATCCGTGTGCTGTTCAACTGTGCACGATGCCGATACGGATCTCACGGCGCGAAGCTGGCCCGGCGTCCTATCAGAAGAAGGGCGGGATGACGGGTTTTGGTCCCGCATTTGAGCCAGGTGCCCGCCTGCTCCCTCCCTCCCCGCAAATGGGCAGAGAGACTGCATCGCGTTCGCGCTACCATCAGCGGACTGCTCAGGGTGCGCAATGGTCGTCACGCTGACGCCGGTTCCCGGGTTCCCGATGGTGCGGCCGGGCGACGACCTGGCCGGACTGCTCATTGCCGCCTGCGAACAAAGCGGGCTGGCGCCGGCTGACGGCGACGTCGTGGTGGTGGCGCAGAAGATCGTCTCCAAGGCGGAAGGACGCTATGTCGATCTTGCACAGGTCCGGCCGTCGGCGCGTGCCGAAAGCCTCGCGCGGCAAGTCGACAAGGATCCGCGGCTGGTTGAGGTCATCCTGGGCGAGTCGCAGCGCGTCGTGCGCCACCGGCCAGGCGTGCTGATCGTCGAGCACCGGCTCGGCTTCGTCATGGCGAATGCCGGCGTCGATCGCTCCAACGTCGATCCCGATTTCGGCGCCGAGCCGG
>DASSJW010000195.1:0-3871 GCA_035690995.1 Xanthobacteraceae bacterium | reverse complement strand
GTCTGCATGCAACTCTCTCCCGCGAATTGACTTCGCCATCCCAACCGCATTCCAACGTCCGACGAGTGATCCCTATCCGGCAAGTCTTACCTTCCGCCAGCCATCGATTCCAGCCCGCCCGCCTTCCATTGCTCGCGCGCGGCGGGAGCGGACAGAAGCTTGATGAAGTTTTCGGCTGCCGCAACCGAGGTGCAGTCGGTATGAATGGCAGCGGCAAACACGATGTAGCTCTGAAGCTCAGATGGGAGCGGCCCGGCGAGCGTCACGCCTTTCACCGGCAGGACTTCGCTGATGTTGAACATCCCGAGGTCGACCTCGCCTTTCGCCACCAGCGCAACGCCTCCCGCGATCGCCTGCCTCAGGGTGAGCTTCGGTTTGATGGCTTCTGCGATCCCCAGTTGCGCGATCATGCGCACGAGCGCGGCTCCGGTTTGCCCACCCCCGGCGGGATCGGGAATGACGATGGAGCGCGCGCGCAAGAGCGTCGTGCGCACGGCGTCCGCGGTGGAAACATCCGGGAGCGGCGCTCCCTCCCGCACGACGAGACCTACTCCGACCCTCGCGAGATCGACGCGGCTGGTCGGACGCAGCACGCCGGTCTTTGCAAGGGAGTCGATCAGAGGAGCCGGAAGGATCACGATATCGGGCGTCTGCCCGTCCGAAAGGTTTTGTTGGATGATCGCGGGGTTTGCCACGGTGAACACTACGCGATGTCCGCTCTCGCGCGCAAATTGCGCGGCCAGCACTTTCTCCACTTCTGCCGGCGCGCCCGAACTGAACACGCGGATGTCGGCGGCAGCGGCGCTGCCAGCAAGGCATAGGGAGAGGACCACGCAAAGGCTGCGCGCCGTAGCGCGTCGCGACGTCCTGATCAGCGTTTTCATCCGGTCCTTTTGAACGAGCGTCGAGACGGACGAGCGATGCAACGTTAGCAGATCGCTCGAAGGGAGGAGGGTTATTTGCACGTGACGCTCCGCCTCGATATCGTCGCGGAAAGAACTCCTGCAGGTGTCCCCCACACGCTGGCTCCGGTCGAAGAGGGCCGGCGACGTTCGGAGGGTTCACCGCATGGCGGGAACGCAGCGGTCGCTGCGCATAAAGTCTAGGGAGAGGCCGCAGTGCAGTTGAATCAACGTTCATCCACCCTTTTCCGTTTGTGCCGATGGCAGGCATGTCTTGTTGGTATTGCATTTCTTTCGCTCGCCGGCACTGCCGGTGCCTGGGCCGACAATTACCCGAGCCGGCCCATTCGCATTGTCGTGCCGACGCAAGCGGGGGCGGCACAAGACATTATCGCCCGTCTGCTGCAGCCGTATCTGGAGAAGGCGTTCGGACAGCCGATCATCGTCGAGAATCGCTCGGGCGCGAGCACCATGATCGGAACGGACGCGGTGGCCAAGGCAGCGCCCGACGGCTACACGCTTTTGATCGTGCCAACGACGTTCACGGTCAACGCGGCCTTGAACAGCAAACTGTCCTTTGACCTGGAACGCGATTTCGAGCCGATCACCGTTCTTGTGAAAAACCCGCTTCTGTTCGCGGTCAATTCCAAGGTGCCGGCGCGCACGCTCGAGCAGTTCGTGACGCTCGCCAGGGCGGAGCCCGGCAAGCTCAACTACGGGACCTCCGGTGCGTCGACGCAGGCCCATCTCCTGCTTGAAATGTGGTGCGCGCGGGCAGGCATCAGAATGCAGCACGTTCCCTATCGCGGCGGCGCGCCAGCGGCGCTGGCCGTCGCGACCGGCGAAGTGCAACTCGTCCTGTTGTCGCCGCTCGGGATCCTGCCGCAGATCGAGTCCGGGCTGGTGCGCGCCCTTGCGACCGGAGGACTCACGCGCGACCCCAAGTTTCCCGATCTGCCGACCGCGGCCGAATCCGGCTTCCCCGGCTTCGAGGCGGTACAATGGCTCGGCCTGCTGACGACCGCGGGAACGCCGAAGGAGATCGTCGCCAGGATCAATGCCGAGGTGAACCGGGCGCTGCGGGAACCGGATGTCGTGGCCAAGCTGGCGCTCCAGGGCACGACGGCGGCCGGGAGCACTCCCGACGAGTTCAGGGCGTTGATCGCCAACGAGGTCCGCGACTGGAAGGAGATCGCGCAGAAGGCCAATATCAGGGCCACGGAGTAGATTACCCCGGCTCCCGCCTATCGATCCGGGCGGATCTTGCACGGCCTAACCTTGTTCCCGCACGCTCCGACCTTGATCGGGGCGGCCGGAACTGCCACATCCACGTTGCCATGAACATACCCATTCGCGCCCCCGAGGGCGCGCCGGCTCGGTCGACGCTTGCAACCGAGGTCGAGCGCCGCCGGACCTTTGCCATCATCTCCCATCCGGACGCGGGTAAGACCACGCTGACGGAGAAACTGCTGCTGTTCGGCGGCGCCATCCAACTGGCCGGGCAGGTCAAGGCCAAGCGCGATCGGCGGGCGACCCGTTCGGACTGGATGGCGGTCGAGCGCGAGCGCGGAATTTCCGTGGTCACCTCGGTGATGACCTTCGAATACGACGGACGCGTATTCAACCTGCTCGATACTCCCGGCCACGAGGACTTTTCTGAGGACACCTATCGGACGCTTACCGCCGTCGATTCCGCTGTCATGGTGATCGACGCCGCCAAGGGCATCGAGGCGCGCACGCGCAAGCTGTTCGAGGTCTGCCGCCTGCGAGATATTCCGATCGTGACCTTCATCAACAAGATGGACCGGGAGAGCCGCGACCCGTTTGACCTGCTCGATGAGATCGAGAAGACGCTCGCGCTCGACAGCGCGCCGATCACCTGGCCGATCGGGCGCGGGCGCGATTTCGTCGGCACGATCGAGGTGGAAACCGGAAAGGTCCGTCTGCTCGATGGCGACACAGGCCTGCCCGGCAAGCTCGAAATGACGATACCCGAGGTCGCAGCGCTGAACCCCAACCTCGACGCCAATGCGATCCAGGGCGAATTCGATCTCGTCCGCGAAGCGTGCAAGCGTTTCGACATGGCGTCGTTTCGCGAAGGGCATTTGACCCCGGTGTTCTTCGGCAGCGCCCTCAAGAACTTCGGCGTCAGCGACCTGCTCGACGCGCTCGGCGACGTGGCGCCGCCACCGCGCGCACAGCCGGCCGACAAGCGCCTGGTGACGGCCGCCGAAACCGACATGACTGGCTTCGTTTTCAAGGTGCAGGCCAACATGGACCCGAACCATCGCGACCGCATCGCGTTCGTGCGGCTGTGTTCGGGAAAACTCGTTCGCGGGATGAAGGTCAAGCAAGTGCGCACCGGCAAAACCCTGAGCCTGCAATCGCCGCAGTTCTTCTTCGCTCAGGATCGTTCGCTGGCGGAGGAAGCCCATGCCGGGGACGTCGTCGGCATTCCCAACCACGGGACGCTTCGCATCGGGGATACGCTGACCGCCGGGGAGGACCTCAACTTCGTGGGCGTGCCGAGTTTCGCGCCGGAGATCCTGCGCCGCGTACGGTTGCCCGACGCCATGAAGGCCAAGAAGCTCAAGCAGGCATTGCAGGAGATGGCCGAAGAGGGCGTGGTTCAAGTGTTTCGACCGACCGACGGCTCGCCGGCGCTGGTCGGCGTGGTCGGTCCGCTGCAACTCGACGTGCTACGGGTGCGGCTCGCCGACGAATACGGGCTCGAGGTCAACTGGGACACGGCCGAATTCCAGCTCGCGCGCTGGATCGCAGCGGAGGACAAGAAGGTGCTCGATCGCTTCGCAGCGGCGTACCGGTCCGCGATCGCTGAGGATCTCGACGGCGATCTCGTCTTCCTGGCGCGCAACGCGTTCAATCTCGATTACACGCGGCAGGAAAGCCCCGGCATCGCATTCACCGACGTGAAGGACATCCACGGCCGCAACAGGGCGACGTGAGAA
>DASSJW010000194.1:0-4352 GCA_035690995.1 Xanthobacteraceae bacterium | reverse complement strand
CAACCTCCTGCAGGCCGGGCAGCGCGATGTCGTCGACATAGCAGCCGCTGCCGCGCAGGAAGCGGGCGTCCTCCTTGCGCAGGACGCTCGCGCCGATGCCCTGACCTTTCCGGTCCGGATTGACCATGCCGCGTTCCGTATCCCTTTGCAGCTCGCGCGAGTACGAACGTCGAACCCGCAGGGACACCAGCGGCTCGCTTCAGATTCGGCTTCCTACCAACGACTCGCGGCCATGCCGATAGGAACTTCAAATCCGCCGCACCAGGCGCGCTTGGCGCCGTCCGCATGCGAGATCATTTTTTGACCAGGGGGCAATCGGACTCGCTGAGCGGACGGAACACGTCGTTGCCGGCCAGCGTGTCCTGCACCTTCTCCAGATCCCATGGGTTCGCAGACTCGCCGGGGCGGCGCACCTCGACCAGGTACATGTCGTGCACCAGCCGGCCGTCGTCCCTGATCTTGCCGTTGCGGATGACGGCATCGCTGACCGGCATCTCGCGCATCTTCTCGGCGACCTTGGTGGCGTCGAGCGAATTGGCGGCTGCGACCGCGCGCAGATAGTGACGCGTGGCGGAATAGACGCCCGCCTGCCCCATGGTGGGCATGGCCTTGTGCCGATCGAAGAACTTCT
Organism: Xanthobacteraceae bacterium; assembly: GCA_035690995.1. Lineage (GTDB taxonomy): Bacteria > Pseudomonadota > Alphaproteobacteria > Rhizobiales > Xanthobacteraceae > VAZQ01. The sequence goes on along the minus strand of DASSJW010000194.1, from coordinate 3,721 downwards.
GCGCGAAGGCGCGGCTTTCGTCGTCGTAATTCCAGGTGAAGCCGGTGATGTAGGTCAGGCCCTGCGCGATATCCAAGCCCATGCTCTTGACGTCGGTCAGGAACGTCGCCGGGGCCACGAAGCTGATCCCCGCCTTCTGCAGGCCGAACTCGTTGGCGGACTTGAGCGTGTTGACGATGTCGTTGCCGCCGCTCGCCACCACGACGCCGCGCGCCTTGGAGGCTTGCGCCGCCAGGATGAGCGAGCTGAAATCCTGCATGCCGACGGGATGCTTGACCGAGCCCAAGGTCTTGCCGCCCATCTGCTCGATGGCCTTGCGGAAATCCGCTTCCAGCGCGTGACCGAAGGCGTAGTCGGCGGTGATGAAGAACCAGCTGTCGATCTTCTTCTTGCTCAGCGCCTTCACCAGACCGTAGGAATTGGAATAGGTGTCCCACATCCAATGGAAGGAGGTGGGCCCGCAGCTCTTGCCCGTCAGCGCCAGCGAGCCGGCGGTGCTGGTGATGTTGATCTTCTTGAGATTGCGCGCGACCTCCTGCACCGCCAGCGCGGTGCCGGAGTTCGGCATGTCCACGACCAGTTGAACACCTTCGGCGTCGTACCAACGCCGCGAGACCGCGGCGGCGATGTCCGGCTTGTTCTGATGGTCGCCGCCGATCGCCTTGACCGGCTTGCCGAGCACCGTGCCGCCCATCTCCTCGATCGCCATTCGGGCGCCGGCCAGCGAGCCCGGACCGCTCTGGTCGGCGAAATTGCCCGCCATGTCGTTGAGCACGCCGATGGTGACGGATGCCGGCTCGGATTGCGCATGCAGGGCCGTGGTGGCGCAGGCCAACATGCATGCTGCAGAGATGACGACGACGCACCTGGTCATGACTCTCTCCGTCGCACGAAGCTATCGTTTGCATGCTAACAATCGGCCATTGGGTGTCAACGGCCGTTCGCCTTGACGCAGATTGAGCCGCGCATCTGCGAACGCGGCAGCGGCGCGCCCGGCGCGCTACCGCAGCGGCGTCATGCCGCCTTGGTCTTCGCCGCGATCTGTTCGAGCACGAGACCCTTCGTTTCAACGCCGACGAGCAACAGCGCGAACGATGCAATCAGGAACGTCAGGGCGAAGGTGTGCAAAACATAGGCACCGAGCCCGTAGGCGAGCATGAAGCCGACCACGGCGGGCGCGAGAAACGAGCCGATCCGGCCGATGCCGAAGAACCAGCCGACCGCGGTCGCGCGCAGGTGCGTCGGGTGCAGCTCGCTGACATAGATGCCGGTCGAGCCGTACACGCCCGGATTGACCCAGCCGACCGCCGCGATCGCCGCGTACATCCACAGCCCCGAGGCTTCCGCAAACCAGAGGTGGAAGAAGGCGCCGACGAAATAATAGAGAAACAGCACCGGCCGCCGGCCGTACCAGTCGATCAGAAACCCGCACGCGGCATATCCGACCACTGCGGCCAAGGACTGAACGAGCTGGAAGCTGATGGCCTGCGACAGCGGGATGCCGCGCTGCGTCAGGATGGTCGGTAGCATGAACAGGATGCCGTTCGACGACCACAGGAAGCAGAACGAGACGATCCACAGCAGGATGGTGCGCTTGCGGCGACCGGGCGCGAGCAGCTCGAACACGGTGACGTGATGCGCAGCGGCGGCGCCGGTTTCCGCGACCGCTTCCGGGACGGCCTTGGCCGCTGCCACGGTGCCGGCCTTGACGTCGGCTTGGCCGAGCGCTTGGCGCTCGATCTGCTCGACGGTGCGTTCCGCCTCCGCCACCTTGCCCTGGCTGAGCTGGTAGCGGACCGATTCCGGCATGTAGCGGCGCACGAAGAACAGCAGGATCGCCGGAACGATGCCGACGATGAACAAGGCGCGCCAGCCGAAGTTCGGCACGATGGCGAGGCTGAGCGCGGCCGCCACCACCAGGCCGACCGGAAACCCCGCCATCATGGTGCCGGTCATGCGGCCGCGGATGCGCCCCGGGCTGAATTCCGAGGTCAGGGTGAGCGTGACCGGGACTTCGCCGCCGAGACCGAAATTGGACAGGAAACGGAAGACCCCGAGCGACAGCACGTTCCAGGACGCGGCCACGAGGCCGGTGAAAAGCGCAAAGATGCCGACGGTGGCCTGAAACGACGTGCGGCGGCCGATGTAGTCGGAGATCGTGCCCCAGAACAGCGCGCCCAGAAACGCGCCGACCAGGCCGACGGTGGCGAGCAATCCCGCCTGCGCCGGCCCCAAGCCGAACTCCTTGGCGATCGGCGGCAGCGCGGCGCCGAACAGCGCGAAGTCGGCGGCGTCGAACATGACGCCGAGAAAGGCCAGCAGGAAGAAGTTGCGATGCCAGCGCGAGAACGGCAGCCGCTCCAGGCGCCCAACCAGTTCGGCGGATTTTTCCTGCTGCAGGCTCATGGTTCTCCCCCCATCTCGCGTTCTTGTGCTCGCGCGTGACGCTCGCGAGGGGGGAGTGTCGGCGAGCATTTGGTCGCCCGCAAGGGAGGTCCCGCGCCGATCGGGGGCTGCCCCATCCTTCGAGATGAGGCAGAATACACATTTCCGTCGCTCAGAATTGATCGCGCAGCGCGGCGTAATTCACTACTCTCTACCGCGGCGTATGACATCGTGGTGAAGTCGCGGCAGGGAAAAGGGCCAGCCGATGCCAAGCCTCAAACTCAGCGTGCTCGATGCGTTCGACGAGTTTCGCGCGAGCGGCCTTGCCCGCCCGGCCGCCGAGAAGTTCGCAGGGGCTTGGCTCGCCTGCTTTCTGGTGATGGCGCGCGGCAACATTTTCGCCGCGTTCAGTTTCGAGCACGCCAGTCTCGCCTCGATCTGCGGCATTGTCAGCGCGGCGGTGACCGTCGCCCTGCTCGTGCAGATGGACCGGACGACCGACAGCGTCAGCCGGCAGGCGACGATCAGCGCGGTCGCGACGTTCGTCGGTGATATCTTCGCGCATCCGTCGCACTTTCCGCCGCAGTGGGCGGAGCCGACGGTCACGGCCGCCGTATCCGCGGGCATCGCCATCGCGCTGTGGCATGCAAAGCGGTGGGCGAGGATGTCGGCCTAGCCCCGTTCACAGGCGATGAGAACCATGTCCCGAGCCCTGTCTGCCGGATGGCTCGCGCTTGCGCTGCTGGCCGGCGCCAACGCGCCGGCCCACGCCGAGCCAAAGGCGCAGGTGATGACGCCGCTCCTGCTCGCCGTGCACGACGCGCCGATCCCCTTCCTCGGGTCCGACGGGCGCACCCACCTCGTCTATGAACTGTGGATCACGAACTTCTCCGCCCGCGAGGCGGTGGTCGAGCGCGTCGACGTCGTCGCCGACGACAAGGTCGTGGCCACCCTGGACGGCGCGGCCGTCGCCCGCCGCCTGCAGCCGGCCGGGCGCGGCGAGGCCAGCGCCACCATGGCGCCGAGCACGCAGGCGCTCCTGTTCGTCCACGTCGCGCTGGCGGCGGATGCGCCGATCCCGCGGCAGCTCGCGCACCGCGTCAGCGCGCGGGTTGCGGCCGCGGCGCCGGGGCGGCAGGAGATGCGCGAAAGCGGCGGCGCGACGCCGGTCGCGCCGCGCGACGTGGTGGTGATCGCGCCGCCGCTGCGCGGCGGGCGCTTCATTTCCGCGGATTCATGCTGCGACGCCAGCCGCCACACCCGCGCAGCCCTTGCGGTCAATGGGCGGGTCTACGTGGCCCAGCGTTTCGCGGTCGACTGGGAGCAGCTCGACGCG
>DASSJW010000193.1:0-2821 GCA_035690995.1 Xanthobacteraceae bacterium | reverse complement strand
ATCGAATCGTAGAGCCATTCGAGCGCGGTGGCATAGGTTTCCTTCTGCTCCTTGCTCGGCTCCTTGCCGACGCAATAGGTGCGGTAGTAGCAGGATTTGTAGCCGTTCCAGGTGAGCGCGGCCAAATCCATGAACACGATGTCGCCGGGCTGGATGATGCGGTCGGAGAAATTGCGCCAGTTCGGCCAGGTGTTGGGGCCGGACGAGACGATCACGTCCTCAACGTCCTCCATGCCCGGAATGCTGTAGAGATATTTCATCAGGTGGGCGGTCACCTGGTTCTCGGTGATCCCCGGCCGCAGAAACTTCATGCATTCCCAATGGGTGGCGTCGCCGATCGCGCCGACGATGCGCATGCATTCCTGCTCGTCGACGTTCTTGACGGCGCGCGCCTCCATCATCGGCGTCATGCCGTCGACCCAGTTGATCTTCTTCTCCTTGAAGATGTTGATCATGTTGATGTCGATGAAGTCGACCCCGAGCTTCTGGCCGGCGACGCCGTGGCGCTTCATCTCCTGGATGATCGCGTCGGTGAATTTCTTCACCTGCTGCTGCGAGGCCGGCCCGGCCGCGCCCTTGATCCAGGCATAGGAGTAGCGGACGTTCTCCTTCGGGATCCACGGCGAGTGGCGCTCGATCTGGAAGCCGAGATCGCCCTGCTCGAACAGCACAGGCGCGCCATCGCCGCAGAGGAGCGCATAGCGCAGTCCCGGCTTGAGCCGGTTCCAGCCCGGGGTGAGCGTGCCGGTGAGATAGCGCACGTTCTCGTCGTACATGCAGAGCATGGCGCCGAGGCCGTGCTTCTTCATGTGCTCGCGCGCGCGCTCGGTGCGGTAGGTCCGCATCCGGTCCCAGTTGACGCGCTGCTGCCAATCCAATCCGGCGATGCCGAAATTTGCCGTTCCCATGAACGTCTCCCGATGGTGCGCCGCGTTCTGCGCCGCGGCCCGTGGTGTTGGCGGGAATCCTAACCGGCTCGCACCCCCGGCCGAAATAATATATTCTGCGCTAAGGCATTAGATTTCTTGATGGCAGGTGTCCGCTGACCAATATCGCGCTCCGGCAGATTCGCGCCGTCATCGCCGTGTGCGAGGAGGGCTCGTTCACGCGCGCGGCGGAACGCGAGAACGCCACCCAGTCCGGCATCTCCCAGCACGTCGCCACCGTGGAGCGCGCGCTCGGGGTGAAGCTGTTCGAACGGTCGGCGCGCGGGATCGCGCCCACGCCGGCGGGGCTGCGTTACTACAAGAGCTGCGTCGAGGCCGTCGGCCGGCTCGAAAATGCCAGCGAGGAGGCGCGCGGCCTCGCCGGCCTCGTCACCGGCGATCTGCGCATCGGGCTGATGCCGACGTTCACCCGCGCGGTGCTGGCGCCGACGCTCGAGGACTTCGTGCCGCGTCATCCCGATGTGCGCCTGCACGTGTTCGAAGGCTACAGCGGCGTGCTGACCGACATGGTCCTGGCGGACGAATTGGATTTCGCGCTGGTGCCGGCATTCGAGGGACGGGTCGGACTGAAATCGCGATTGCTGGTGCGCGATCGGGAAATGCTGCTGTCGGGGCGCGCGCACGGGCTTACCCCGCTGGCGCCGGTGCGGCTCGCCGATTGCGCCCCGCTGAAGATCGTGGTGCCCGGCCCCGACAATATTCGCCGCCGCAACCTCGAGACCTATTTCCAGACTCACGGTGTCGAGATCGCCGCCATGCTGGAAATGGACGCCATGATCGGCACGCTCGAATTCGTCGCGCGCTCCGACTGGGTCACGGTGCTGCCGAGCGTCATTTCGGTGAACGATCTCGGCAAGGGCGAGCTCATCGTCAACCCGATCGTCGATCCGCCGCTGCACGCCGAGTTCGTGGTGATCCAGCCGGCGCGCCGCACCCTGAGCGTGCCGGCGCGGCTGTTTCTCGAGCGCTTCGAAGCCGAGATCGCTCACATCCAGGCGATCTGGGACCAAGCCGTGGCAGCGCCGCTCGCGTCAAATGGCCGCAAGCGCCGGCCGTCTCCGCCGTCATTCCGGGGCGCCGCGAAGCGGCGAGCCCGGAATCCATAATCCCGGTTGTTGTTATGGATTCCAGCCCTCGCTTCGCTCGGCCGCAATGACAATGGAGCGGCTGGCGTCAGAGAACGCGCCGGCCTAGTCCTGGCCGGGATCGGCCTTGAGCCCGGCGGCCTCGATGCCGGCGATGGCACAGGCTTCGTCCTTGTCCGACGTGTCGCCGGAAATGCCAACGGCGCCGATGATGTCGCCGGCCGGCGTTCTGATCAGCACGCCGCCGGGATTGGTGACCATGCGTCCCTCGCTCGCGGCCGCCAGCATGGTGAAGAATTGCGGCGTCTTGGCCGCGCGCGCCGCAAGCGTGCGCGAGCCGAAGCCCATGCCGAGCGCGCCCCAGGCCTTGCCGAACGCGATGTCGAAACGCAGCAGGCCCGACTTGTCCTCGCGCTTGAACGCGACCAGGTGTCCGCCGGCGTCGAGCACGGCGACGGTGAGCGGCGCGCAACTGGTATCGCGGCCCTTCTTGAGCGCGGTGTCAACGATGGCCGAGGCTTGAGCGAGCGTGACAGACATGGGGGCTCCGGGGCTCATGAGAGAGAGAGCGTAGGGTTCAGTGAATGGCTGCGGATCAGGACTTCGCGCGGTTGGCCCAATAGACCGAGACCGCGGACACTTCCGCCGCGCCCGAGACGTTTCGCTTGGTCTCCTCGTAACAGGCAAGCGTCTGTTCGACGAGCGGCAGCGTCACGCCGCGCTGCTTGCCCTCGGCGAGCATGGTGCGCAGGTCCTTGACCGCGCTGTCGACGTCGAAGGTCACCGGAC
>DASSJW010000192.1:0-3838 GCA_035690995.1 Xanthobacteraceae bacterium | reverse complement strand
AGCAGGTTTTTCACGGCCCCGGCGCACCCCCGGCCCCACGGCGTCACCTGGGCGCTGCCGCGCAATCATCGGAAAGCGTGAAATGAAGCCATTCGACGACGCGGCGTACACGATGGCGGCGGTCAGCGCGGTTGTCGCGCTCTATCGGGCCCTGGTGAAAAACGGGGTATTGCCCCGCGAGGAGGCCGTCCGCGCGCTTCTCGACGAAGCCGTGTCGCGAGCGATACAGGCCGAGGCCCAGCAGGGCGAAGCAACCACCAACGATCTCAACCGCCAATGCGCCGAGATCCTCAAATTCATCGCGGAAAAGCTTTAGGTCCGTGCCTTCAGGGCGCGGAAATGCCAGACGCCGCGGCCGGGCGGCCGGCATCATCCAGGCGCAACCCGATCAGGCGATCGAGCGTGGCTTGATCCTGCAGCAGGTCATGCGAGCGCGCGCGATGCACGATGCTGCCGCGCTCCAAAACGATCGCCTCCTCGGTCAGCGCCAACGCGACCTCGGCATGCTGCTCGACCAGGATGAGGGCCGTGCCTTCATCCGTGGTCATCCGCCGGATCGCGGCGGTCAATTCCTCTACGATGATCGGTGCAAGGCCCTCGAGCGGCTCATCGAGCAGGAGCAGCGATGGATTCGTCATCAATGCGCGCGCGATCGCCAGCATCTGCTGCTCTCCGCCCGAGAGATGATTACCCCCGCTGGCGCGCCGCTCCTTGAGCCGCGGGAACAGATTGTAGACGGCCTCGAGCGTCCAGCGGCCGGGCCTTGCGGCCACGGTCAGGTTCTCCTCGACATTGAGCGAGGGGAATATCTCGCGCTCCTGCGCCACCCAGCCAAGCCCGTCGCGTGCACGCCCATGCGGAGCGAGGCGGGTGATGTCGCGGCCGCGCCAGGCGATGGTGCCGCGACTGACGCGGGTGAAACCCATGATGGTGAGCAGGAGCGTGGTCTTGCCGACGCCGTTGCGCCCGAGCAAGGCGAGGCTGCTGCCGTTCGGGATCTCGAACGTGATGCCGTCGAGCACGACCGCGTCGCCGTATCCGGCACGCACACCGTCGAGCGCAAGCAGTACCTCAGCCATGATGCGCCCCGCCGAGATAGACCTCGCGCACCCGCGCATCGGCCGCGATCTCCTTCGGCGTGCCTTCCACCAGGATACGCCCGCCCACCATGACGATGATGCGACGCGCAAACCGAAACACGACATTCATGTCGTGCTCGATGAACAGCACCGCAATGTCCTCCGACAAATCGGCGATGACCGAGAACAGCTCGGCGCTTTCGCCCTGCGGCACGCCCGCGGCCGGTTCATCGAGGAGCAGCACTTTCGGGTTGGTGGCGAGCGCCAGCGCGATCTCCAACAGCCGCTGCTGGCCATAGGCGAGCTCGCGCGTCGGCCGATAACAGCTCGCGCCGAGCCGCAGCGAGAGGAGGATCCCATAGGCTTCCTCGATCGCGTCGGCGTAGGCCGGCAGCTTCTGCCACCAGGTCCCGGCGTAGCCGCGCCGCTCGCACACCGCCAGCGTCACCGCCTCGAGCGCACTGAGATGAGGAAACAGCGTGTTGATCTGGAAGGTCCGCACGAGGCCGCGCCTGACGCGTTCCTCCGGCCTGAGCGCGGTGACCTCCTCCCCTTCGAGCAAGATGCGGCCCCCGTCCGGCTTGAGCATGCCGGTAATCAGGTTGATCAGCGTGGTCTTGCCGGCGCCGTTGGGTCCGATCAGCGCGTAGCGCGCGCCGCGAGGCAGATCGAGTTCGATGTTCTTGGCGACCACGAGCGAGCCGAAGCTCTTGTCCAGGCCACGTGTCGACAGCGCCGCTGTGCTCACGCCCGGCTCCGTCCGGACGGCATCAGCCGCGCCAATCCGCCCAGGATGCCATTGGGCAGGAAGATCACCACCGCCACCAGCAGCGTTCCGATCCAGAAATACCAGTATTGCGGATTGATGCCGGAGAGCTGGTCGCGCGCGACCATGTAGATGATGGCACCGACGATGCCGCCATAGAGTCGCCCGGCGCCGCCAAGAATGAGGATCACCAGCACGTCGGCGGAGCGCTGAAAGCTCAGCGTCTCGAGCGAAACGGTCTCGGTGGTCTGCGCGAGCAAGGCGCCCGCCACGCCGGCAATGACGGCGGCGATGGTATAGATCTTGCGGATGTGCGCCGGACTCGGCGCCCCGATCGCCGGCATGCGCACGGCGTTTTCGCGGATGCCACGCAGCGCCAGGCCGAACGGCGAGTTGATCAGCCGCCGCGCGACCAGAAACAGCAGAAACAGCATCGCGAGCGCATAGCCGTAGGCGGCCGTGCCGTAGAGATCGAACGGGAATATGCCGAGCAGGTTCCACATGCGCACGCCCTGCAGGCCGTCGGCGCCGCCGGTCAGCCAGCTTGCACTGTTGGCCGCCTCGGCGAGCAGCAGGCCGAGCCCGAGCGTGATCATGATCAACGCGAGATGACGGAAGCGGGCGATGATGAAACTCGTGAGATATCCGAGCAGGCCGGCGGCGGCGGCGGCGATGATCAGGCCGCTCAGCGGTTCGCCCCAGCCCCACTTCGCGATCAGGCCCGCGGTGTAGGACCCAAAGCCGAAATAGGCGGCGTGGCCGAGCGACACGATCCCGGCATAGCCGAGAATGAGATCGAGCGACAGCGCGAACAGCGCGGTGATGGCGATCTGGCTCGCCAGCACCAGATAGCTGGGCGTGAGCACGAACGGAAGCAGGGTGGCGAGCCAGAACACGATTTCGAGCGGACGCCAGCGGATCTGCGCCTCGAGGTAGCGCTGCGGCTCGGCCGCCGCGGAGGACGTCATTGCCTAGCGTCTCCCGAACAGGCCGGCTGGCCGCCACATCAGCAGCGTGACCATGACGAAATAGATCAGAAACGCGCCGAGCTCGGGAAAATAATATTTGCCGGCCATGTCGCTGATGCCAAGCAGCGTCGCGGCGACGAACGAACCCGCGATCGAGCCGAGGCCGCCGACCGCGACCACGATCAGCACATAAACCAGATAGGTGAAGGCGAAGGCGTGATCGAGCCCGACGATCTCGACGGCGAGCGCGCCGCCAAGGCCGGCAAGGCCGCTGCCGAGCGCAAAGGTGATGGCGAAGACGCGATCGACATCGATGCCGAGACCGCGCGCCATGCGCTGGTTGTCGACCGCGGCGCGCACCTGCGCGCCGAAGCGGGTGTATTCGAGCGCCGCCACCAGCACGAGCGTGACGACGAGCGCAACGCCGATCAGGAACAGCCGGTACACGCCGACGCTCTGGCCCATGACCGAGACCGTGCCGCGCAGATAGGCGGGTACGTTCAGCGGCTGCTGTATGGTTCCATAGACGTAGGCGGCGACCGCTACCGAGATGAAGACGATGCCGATCGTCAGCAGGCACTGGTCGAGATCGGTGGCGCGATAGAGACGCCGGTAGAGCACGCGCTCGAACGCAACGCTCACCACCGCCGCCGCCAAGAATGCCACCGGCAGGCTCGCGAGAAACGGCCAGCCGATCTCGTTCGTCAACGTCACGGCGACATAACCTCCCAGCATGGCGAAGCTGCAATGCGCCAGGTTGACGAAATTCATCATCCCGAGCGTCACCGACAGCCCAACCGAGAGGAGGAACAGCAGCATGCCGTAGGCGAAGCCGTCGAACAGCACACCGAATGCCGAGGCAATCATGCCGAAGCCCGAGCCACTAGTTCGCGCTCCGGGCCTTGACCGGGTCCTTGACGTTCTCGATCTTGTCGAACTCGACGTTGACGAGCCGACCGCCGACCTTCTCCACCCGGCGCATATAAACGGTCTGCACGACGTCGCGCGTCGCCGGATCGATCGAC
>DASSJW010000191.1:0-5796 GCA_035690995.1 Xanthobacteraceae bacterium | reverse complement strand
TGCCGGCGATCTGATCTGGGAAGTCGAAAGCCCGTTTCGCTTCTTCAAGGCCAGCCGCTCTTTCGCATTGCATGAGGCCGCGTTCAACGCGGTGCGCGGCGGCCCGTCCGGCCCGTTGCCGGCCGACATCGTCTGGCGTACCGAGCGCGCGCTCAATGATCCCGACTGCAGGGATGCCTCGACGCCCGACCGCTGCGCGGCGACGGCGGGCCGGCGCTATCAGCAAAGTCGCCTCGGCTGGGCGGCGCAGACCTTGGGCGACACCTGTTACGAGAGCGACCGGCGTCCCCGTCGCTACGCGGTCGTTTGCGAACGCAAATACTCCTGGGGCGCGGCAAGAGAAGATTACGTCCTGCCGGAGGCGCATACGGTCGCTATCCGCATCGCACCCGGACTGCTCGCAGGCGTCAGCGGAGACTGCGTCTGGGCCTGGCAGCCGCGCAGGGCCGGCGGAAAAACGGAGACCAAGCGCACCGCTTGCACCGACAAGCTCACCATTGCCCGCGTGCCCTATGCGCTCGACCGCGGTCATTCCGGCGTCTCGGTCACGGTCAAGCTGCCCGACGGTCGCGAACTGAGCGAGCCAGAGGTGACGGTCGAGGATGTCTTCATCGCGGCGCTGGGGGATTCGTTTGCCTCGGGTGAAAGCAATCCGGACCGTCCCGTGCAATTCAGCGCCCAGCGCGAGATGGTGTACGATCCGGCCTTGCTGCGCGAGGACCTGGCGGCGAAGGCGCCGGCCAAAAGCACGGCGCCGGGGTACGGTCTCGCCTCCGGCGACGAGCAGTACAATCCCAAGGTGCTGCCGCGGCGGCTCATGGACGACGAGAAGGCTGAGCGCTTCCACAAGCTATCTTCGCCAGAATTCGCCGCCGCATTTGAAAAGGCATCGGCGCGCTGGCTGAGCCGCGACTGCCACCGGTCGCAATACGGCTATCCGTTCCGCGTGGCGATCGAGCTTGCGCTCGAGAACCGCCACCGCGCGGTGACGCTGGCAAGCTTCACGTGCTCGGGCGCGGAAGTGACCCAGGGGCTCTTTCTCGACATGGATCCGCGCGAGGGGGCAGACGAGATTCCCGGCGGCAAGGTTCGCGCGCAACTCGACCAGCTCAGCGACCTGCTCTGCCGCGGGCCCCGCTCGCAGAGCGCGACCTATGCGCTGCCCACCTACACCCATGGCAGCACACAGATTTCGCGGCAGAACATCAGCAAAGCCTGGTGCCCGCCCGCATTGCGCAAGCGAGCGATCGACGTGGTGCTGATGTCGATCGGCGGCAATGACGTGGGTTTCAGCGCGCTCGCGGCCTATTCCTTGACCGAGAACATGGCCGACCTTGCGCCGGTCGCCGGCCTGACCGGACATTCGAGCCGGTTCGGGCCGCAGGTGTCGCGTGTCTACCTCGACGTGTTGGACGAGCGCATGAAAGCGCTCAAGGAGGCGTTGCGCGATGGCTTCGGCGTCGCGCCCGCGCGGGTCGTGCAGTCGTCCTACGAGCCCATCCACTTCGACGAGACCGGCGGGTTGTGCGGCGGGCAGCCGACCTTGGGCATGGATGTGCATCCCGGCCTGAAGGTCAGCCGTGCGCGCTTGCAGGAAACGGCGGATTTCATGCGGGATCTCCTGCGGCGGCTCGAGTGCATTGCCGGCAAGAACCGCGCGGGTTGTCCCGCCGATCTCGCGACGGGCGCCGGCACCGGCTTCACGCTGGTCACCGACCATATCCCTGAATTCGTCAAGCGCGGCCTGTGCGCCCGCGATCCCAAGCGCGCGCTCGCCGACAGCATCGCGATGCGCATGCCGCGCAAGCCGGCCAACGGCGATGCGTTCAAACCCTATTCGCCGGCGGCGACGCTGCCCTATGCCCATCGCTGGCGCCTGTTCCGCACGCCGAACGACGCTTTTCTCGCGGCCAACACCCATCGCGAGGGTACGCCGCTGCTCGATATTCTGCAGCCGGCCTATGCGGGGCTTTACAGCGGAGCGATTCATCCGACCGCCGAGGCCCATGCCATCGTCGCCGATCACGTGGTGCGGCACGTCCGGGCGATCGTGGGACGGCAAGATGCGCCGCAAGACGTGCTCGAGAGCAGGGCGCAATAGTCGGCGGACGGCGGCGGCTCCCGCGTGCCTCGCAACTAGTCGCGCACCAGCTTGGAGACCGGCTCGCCCGGAGCGAGGCGCTTGAACAATGCCGGCGCGTCGGCGATGCGGTCGATGATGCATTCGAGCTGACCGTTCACCTCGACGCTGGCCGCCGCGAGCACCGCCTTGTCCTGATCGTCGCATTGCGGGACGTACAGCACCGCCTCGTTCCCGGCGATGCGGACGAGGGTGTAGCCGTAGCCCGGCTGATCCTTTTCCGCCTTTGCCTGTCCGACAAAAAGATCGCCGCCGAGGGCATGGAAGGAGATCGTCAGCGTCTCGCCTTTCTCGTCGACGAAATCGTAGGCGCCGTCGTCCCGGTGTTTGATCTGGAGCACCTCCTGGCGCTGGTAGGTGTTGTCCGGGCCGCGTTCGTAGACGACGTAGCGGCCGCCCTGGTCGAGCGCGGCTGCGGCGTTCGCGAGCGGAAACTTCGGCTGCTCGGATTGAAAGCAGCCTGCGAGGAGGAGGCAGATCGCCGGGAGAAACAGCAGCGAGGGGAATCTTGCGGGGCGCTGGGCCATGGGGAGAACGTCTTCTTTCGAATGGGTCTGAACGGATACGTGCTCGCGCTCGCCGCTATCGGCAGCGCGCGATCGGTCGTCTCATGTCATGAACATCGCATTTGCAAGCGCCGAAAGGGAATCGTCGTGAGTTCTTGGGCAGGGAGCGACGCCCGAGCTGGCGAATCCGCCGGGTGAGGCCGGCCGATCACTCCGCCGCTTCTCTTCCATGCCCCAGGCGCTGGTTGAGCTTGTCGAGCAGCGCCGCTGCCGCCTCCGCGATCACGGTGCCGGGCGGAAAGATCGCCTCGGCACCGGCGCGCCTGAGTTCGTCGTAGTCCTGCGGCGGCACCACGCCGCCGACCACGATCATGATGTCGTCGCGGCCCTCCTCCACCAAGGCGGCTTTGAGCTGCGGGACCAACGTGAGATGCGCCGCCGCGAGCGAGGAGACGCCCAGCACGTGGACGTCGTTCTCGACCGCCTGGCGCGCCGCCTCCTCGGGCGTCGCGAACAGGGGACCGATGTCCACGTCGAAGCCGAGATCGGCGAACGCGGTCGCGATCACCTTTTGCCCGCGATCATGGCCGTCCTGGCCGATCTTGGCCACCAGGATGCGCGGCCGACGTCCTTCATTCGCTTCGAACTCGGTGACGAGCCTCTGCACTCGCGCGACGGCTTCCGACATGGCGCCGACCTCCCGCTTGTAGACTCCCGTAATCGCCTTGATCTCCGCGCGATGGCGCCCGAAGACCTGCTCCAGTGCACCCGAGATTTCGCCCACCGTGGCCTTGGCGCGCGCGGCGTCGATTGCGAGCGCAAGCAGGTTGCCGTTGCCCCCGGCCGCGTTGCGGGTGAGCGCGGCCAGCGCGTCGGCGACCGCCTTGGGATCGCGTTCACGCCGCAGGCGCGAGAGCTTGTCGATCTGCAATTGCCGCACCGCGGCGTTGTCCACCTTGAGCAGGTTGACCGGAGTTTCCTGTTCGAGCCGATACTTGTTGACGCCGATCACGGCCTGCTGGCCGGCATCGATGCGCGCTTGGGTTTTCGCCGAGGCCTCCTCGATGCGAAGCTTGGGCAGACCCGCTTCGATCGCCTTGGCCATGCCGCCCAGCTCCTCGACCTCCTGGATGTGCGTCCAGGCGGACTTGGCGAGCTCATAGGTGAGGCGCTCGACATAGAACGAGCCACCCCATGGGTCCACGATGCGGGTCGTGCCGCTCTCCTGCTGCAACAGGATCTGGGTGTTGCGGGCGATGCGCGCCGAGAAATCGGTCGGTAGCGCGAGCGCCTCGTCGAGCGCGTTGGTGTGGAGTGACTGGGTGTGCCCTTGGGTCGCGGCGAGCGCCTCGATCATCGTCCGGGCGACATTGTTGAAGACATCCTGCGCGGCGAGCGACCAACCGGAGGTCTGGCAATGGGTGCGCAGCGAGAGCGAACGGGCGTCCTTGGGCTCGAACGGCTTCATCAGCTTTGCCCACAGCAGGCGCGCGGCCCGCAGCTTGGCCACCTCCATGAAGAAGTTCATGCCGATCGCCCAGAAGAACGAGACGCGCGGAGCGAACTGGTCGATGGCGAGCCCGGCCTTCAGTCCCGCGCGCACATATTCGACGCCGTCGGCCAGCGTATAGGCAAGCTCGAGGTCCTGCGTCGCCCCCGCCTCCTGCATGTGGTAGCCGGAGATCGAGATCGAGTTGAACTTCGGCATATGCGCCGCAGTGAAGGCGAAGATGTCGGAAATGATGCGCAGCGAAGGCGCGGGCGGATAGATGTAGGTGTTGCGCACCATGAACTCTTTGAGGATATCGTTCTGGATCGTGCCCGAGAGCTTCTCCGGCTTTACGCCCTGTTCCTCGGCGGCGACGATATAGAGCGCGAGCACCGGCAGGACGGCCCCGTTCATCGTCATCGACACCGACATCTGATCGAGCGGGATGCCGGCGAACAACGTGCGCATGTCGTAGATCGAATCGATCGCCACGCCGGCCATGCCGACGTCGCCCGTCACCCGCGGATGGTCGCTGTCGTAGCCGCGGTGGGTCGCGAGATCGAACGCCACCGACAGGCCCTTCTGCCCGGCGGCCAGGTTTCTGCGATAGAAGGCGTTGGAATCCTCGGCGGTGGAGAAGCCGGCATATTGCCGGATGGTCCAGGGCTGCGTGACATACATCGCGGGATAGGGTCCCCGCAGGTAAGGGGCGATGCCGGGAAAGGTGTCGAGGAAGTCGAGGCCCTCGACGTCGTCCGGTCCGAACACCGGCTTCACCGGGATGCCTTCGGGCGTCAGCCAGGGGGCGGCCGCGGAGCTCGCAACCGGCGTGGCCGCGCCTTCGGCCAGTTCAAGCACGGAAAAGTCTGGAATTCTGGTCATCGCAAAGCCCCAGGCGTGGTCCTTCTTGCCGTCGGCCGACTCCGAATTTCGTCACGCAAATTCCTTGTTTCGCATTCGACCAGATAAAGGGTGGCGCGTGGCGTGGTCGTCATTCCACCTGCAGACCGAGCCGCTGAATCAGATCACGAAACTTGACATAGTCCTTGTCCAAGAACTGCGCCAGTTCCTCCGGGCTGCTCGATACGGCGTCGAACCCGCGCACGGCGAGCGCTTGCTTGAACTCCGGATCGGCGACGACCTGGGCGATGTCGGCATTGAGCTTCTTGACGATGGATGCCGGCGTGCCGCTCGGGACAAGCACGGCGAACCAGAGGCTCACGTCCACGCCCGGCAATCCGGCTTCCGCGAAAGTCGGGACGTCGGGCAGTCCGTCCACGCGTTTGCTTGCGGTGACGGCAAGGCCGCGCAGTGCGCCGCTCTGGATGTGCGGCACTGCGGTCTAAGTTCCGACCAAAAACATCGCAACGTCGCCGGCCAGCAGCGCGCTGATCGCCTGCGCGGAAGAGCCGCGATAGGGAACGTGGGTGATGTCGACCTTGGCAACGAACCTGAATAGCTCGGCACCGAGATGAGGGGCGCTGCCGATTCCGATCGAGGCGTAGTTGAGTTCGCCCGGCTTCTGCCGCGCGAGGGCGATCAGCTCTTGGACGCTGCGCGCAGGCAGCGCGGGCTTGACGATCAGAACCTGATAGCCCATGGCCAGCATCGACACCGGCGCCAGATCGCGCTTCCAGTCGTAGGGCACGCGCTTGTAAAGG